>VBMB01000080.1 GCA_005878525.1 Methanobacteriota archaeon | reverse complement strand
GAACCAGATCGGGCAGCATCCGGCCTGGACCGAGCTTGCGTTCATCGATGTGAACGAAACGCCACGAGAGGAGATCTCGAGGTACCATGACGACATCCTCGCGAACGTCGGTCGATGGAATCCCGCGAGTCGCTGAGATGGCCACGTTCCGCGTGGTACGCGGACAGGGCTGAACGGATCAGGCCCTGCCGCTCTCGCGAGCCTCTCCGTCCCGGTCGGCGAAATGTGATCCGGCTCGTCCGAGTTGCTCCCGAACCACCCGGTTCGCAACTTCCAGGAACTTCTCTTCCGTCCCCGGAGGGATCGTCGCGCCGGCAGCGCCGTGGTGACCGCCGCCTTGGCCTCCCACCGCGAGGCTTGCGGCCTGCATGACCGCCGCGAGGTCGAGCCCGCGAGCCACGAGCTCCCGCGTCGTCCGCGCCGAGACCTTGATGCCGTCGTCGGCTTGGGCGAACGCGATGATTGGCAGATCCTTGCTCGCGCCTTCCCGGTTGAGGACCATGCTCGCGGCAATCCCGACGACGGTGTCGCGAATGCGGTCCGCCGCATGGAAGTACTGGACCGCTTCCATCTGCGTGATGCCGGCCTCCTCGATCGTCTCCATCGAGTCCATCAGGTACTCCCGGTGGCCCCGGAGGAGTCGCAGCGCCTGGGCGAGGTACTCCTCGCGATCTCCGCGGCACACGCGGTACCCGACCTCCGGTTGGTCGTATCGTCCGCATGCATTCATCAGGGTCCCGAATTCTTTCGCGTCCCGGGTGGGGCTGCCGGCGGGTTCGCGCGCCAACGTGTACGTTTCCCCCGCAAGTCGCTCGACCTCTTTGATGCCGCAACCCCGCTCGAGCATGTGGGACACGAGCGCCGAAACGACGCGTTGCTTCTCGCCGTGGTCCAGGTCCGACCAGCTGCGCCAGTGGTCCTCCACCTTCAGGTCGATCCCGAGCTCGAGGAGGAACGCGATGCACGCCTCTTCGTTGCCGCTCAGCCGCGGGATCCAGGGGTCCGTCGCGTACTGAAGCATCTTGTATGCGGGCCTCGTCTCTCGTCCGTAGAGGCGGAGATCGATGTGCGCTTCCAGCACGCCGGCGGCAATTCCGTCCGCCATGATCGTCCGATTGTAACCGGAGAGTCGCCGGAACTCCTGATCTTGGACGTCGCCGACCGCGCCGACGACCGCGATCGCGGCGAGGTCGATGTTTTTCGGGGAGATGGCCTTCGCCACCGCGTACGCGCAGCCCGCGCCACTCGCCACGTCGGAGCCTTCGCCCTCGAGGTGCGGATTCAGCATCAAGACCCGATCCTGCGATTCCGTGAAGCGGACGAGGTCCCCGCGGAGCGCCTTCGGAACTTCCCGTTCCGTGGGAACGTGGTGGTCGGTGATGACTGCGTCGAGGCCGTGCAACGCGTGCAACATCCCCGCGCCGAGGTCGATGAACCAGACGAGCGGCGTCCCCTGCCGCTTCAAATCCGTGATGACGGCTTCGTCGAGTTTCTTGACGAAGGCGACTTCGTGTGAGATGCCGGCCCGATCGAGCGCTTCGGACGCGATGGCCCCGCCGGTGATTCCGTCCGTATCGATGTGCGTCACGATCCGGACGAACGGAGCCGGCCGCAGGCGCTCCGCGATCTCCTGGGCGACGGCCTCCATCGCGCCATCAAGCGGGAGTCCACCCCATGAATCTTTGGGAGGGCGCGGTGGACGGATACGCCCCCAATTTTCCGACAAGAACCCATATGCAAGGATGTCCTTGGCGGCCGCGTGATCCACGTCACCGCGACGGGACTGATTGCTCGCCATGGTCGCGTCCTCCTGGGGGCACGAACCAGCACGCTTCGGTTCGCGGGCATGTGGGACGCCTTCGGCGGTCACCTGGTCCCTTGCGAAGAGCCGTCGTCCGCTTTGGTCCGCGAGCTCGAGGAGGAGTTAGGCATCACAGTGCTCCAGCCCCGGTTCCTTGGGATCTACGAAGACATCGATCCCACGTCGAAGGAGCTTTTCCGCCATTACCTCTTTTTCGTCACACGATGGAGAGGCGAACCGCGGATCGCGAACGACGAGCACTCGGAGATCCGGTGGTTCACCCCGGACGAAGCGGAGCATCTGAGTCGAGACGCAGATCCGGAGAATCCTGGGCGAGATCAAGACGATCGCGGTGGTCGGCTGCTCGAAGGACCCTGCGAAGGACGCGCATCGCGTCCCGAAGTACATGCAAATGAACGGCTACCGAATCATCCCGGTGAACCCGACGGCGACGGAGATCCTCGGGGAGAAAGCATACCCGTCCCTCGACGCCGTACCGATTCCGTTTGATGCCGTCGACATCTTTCGTCCTTCGCCTGACGTACCGCCGATCGTGGATCAAGCGATTAAGAGCCCGGCGAAGGTCATCTGGATGCAACTCGGAATTCGCAACGATGCGGCTGCGAAGAAGGCGCAGGCCGCCGGCAAGATTGTGATTCAAGACCGGTGCATGATGCGCGACCATGCACGACTATTCGGCAAAACGATCCTCGAATGACGACGCCGCGAAGACCAGGGCGACACTTGGGCCTCCCGCCCGTCGCGCCGCGGCGATAAGGGCCTCGATTTCTCCCAGGACACTCACGGCGGCTGGAGGAGCGCTGAACTTGGCGGTCGTGACGGCTTCGTACCAAGGCCGGAGGCGGGGCTCGGGGACGATTCCGACGCGGTAGGGCTGCGAGACCCCACGTTGGAGCTTGACCGTCGGGCTGATTCCGGCGAACGCTTGGACCGGGAGGTCGATCCAGGTCGATCCTTCCGAGGGGAACAGTTCGGGACCGACTCCTTGCGGGAGGGCCTCCTCCGCGGCGCGGATCGATCGGCTCCCTTCTGCATCTTGCCAAACGCGACCGAGACGCGCGCCCGCCGAGACCACGGTATGATCGAGCCAAGCGAGGTCGTGGATCCGCTGAATCGAAGCGCGGCGTGTCCACAGGACTTTCGCGAGCAGGTAGTATCCTTCGCGGAGGCTTCTGGCCTCGGGCGACTTCGTGCCGCCGGCGTGTTGCGCCTTCTCGAGGGCGGACGCCACGACCGGCTGCGACGACAGCAACGACTGGAAGTCGACAACCCGGAGGAGAGCTCGCCATCCCACGAGGACCGCACGGGTCTCGTCAACAAAAGGGTGTCGGCGCACCCTGGAGTCGCGTCTAGTGGAGGACGACGGACTTGACGCCATCCACTTGCTTGATCTGCGGGAGCAGGCGCTCGGGTACCGGCGCCTCCGTCACGATGAATCCATGCGGATCATCGACGATCTCCGGGTCGTCCATGATCACCTGCCGGATCGAGATCCCTGCTTGCGCGATGATCGCCGCGACCCCCGCCAGGATTCCCGGTTTCGACGCGTTGGTCGGGACGATCTCGATGGCACCCCAGTTCATGAGCGGCGCGATTTCACGCAGGTGGCAGACCGGCCGCAGGGCGTCGAAGAAAGCCCGCAGCTCGGCGTTCTTGTCGATCGTCTCGACGGTCGCGGTCACGACTCGGCGGTCGACGCCGGCGGCGCGGGCCATCGCGGTGTCCGAGAGCTTGATATCGCCCGCGTACACGTTCCCCTCGTGAACGCGAAGCCCGTACATGACCATGAGCTGGGCGACCTTCTCTTGCGCCGGGAACCCCTTGAAATAGTGACGGAAGCGTGCCCACATGCTCTCGGTCCAATGTACGGAAGGGTGCGCTAAGGGTTAATGTTTCCGTCTTGGAAAGTAAGTAAATATACATTAGAGAACAGAATCGTTATATATTGTTCAAAGAATTCACTTCGCGGGATCGGTGGCTCCGATGCAGGCGATTCGAACGAAACCGACGAATGCGAGCGACGTGAAAATCCTCTTGGACGTGGACGACCTGCCGCGGGCGTGGTACAACATTCTCCCGGACCTCCCCGCGCCCTTCCCGCCGTACCTCCACCCCGGCACGAAGGAACCGGTGCCGCCGGAGGCGTTCGAGCCGTTGTTCCCAAAGGAACTGATCCGCCAGGAGATGAGTCCGAATCGGGCGGAGCCGATCCCGGAGGAGCTGCGGGAGGCGTATCTTCGGCTCGGCCGACCCACCCCGCTATACCGGGCGAAGCGCCTGGAGGCGTTTCTCAAGACGCCCGCCCGGATTTACTACAAGCGGGAGGACCTGTCGCCCGTCGGCTCGCACAAACCGAACACGGCGTTCGCCCAAGCGTACTTCGCGGCCCAAGAGGGGGTCGAGGCCCTCGCGACCGAGACCGGCGCGGGTCAATGGGGATCCGCCCTCGCCCTCGCGACGAATTACTTCGGCCTGAAGGCGAAGGTGTTCATGGTCCGCGTGTCGTACGACCAGAAGCCGTACCGGAAGTACGTCATGAACCTGTACGGCGCCGACGTCATCCCGAGCCCGAGCGACCAGACGAATGTCGGGAAGAAGTTCCTGGCGCAAGACCCGGACCATCCCGGGTCCCTGGGCATCGCGATCTCCGAGGCGATCGAGTCCGCGGTCACGGGAAAGAACACCAAGTACTCCCTCGGAAGCGTCCTCAACCATGTCCTCATGCATCAGACGATCATCGGGCTCGAGGCGCAAAAGCAGTTCGAACTCGCCGACATCACGCCCGATTTCATGGTGGGCAGCGTCGGCGGCGGTTCGAATTTCGGGGGTTTCACGTACCCGATGATCGGCGAGCGGATCCACGGCAACGTCGACACGAAGTTCGTCGCCGTCGAGCCGGAGTCCGTCCCTTCGATGACGCAAGGCCGCTACGAGTACGATTTCGGCGATACCGGCGAAATGACGCCGCTCGTGAAGATGCACACGCTGGGCCATACGTTCGTCCCACCGCGAATCCATGCGGGAGGATTGCGGTACCACGGGACCGCGGCGACGCTGAGCGTCCTGCTGGACTCGGGCCTCGTCGAGCCTCGCGCGGTGGATCAGGTCAGCACCTTCCAGGCGGGCGAGATCTTCGCCAAGACGGAGGGACTTATTCCCGCGCCGGAGACGTGCCACGCCATACGCGGGGTGATCGACCTCGCGCTCGAAGCGAAGGCGCGGAACGAAGCGACCACCATTGCGTTCAACTACAGCGGCCACGGCCTGCTGGACCTCGAAGGCTACCGGCAGTTCATGGAGGGCACCCTGAAGAACAACGGAAAGTGAGAGGGCCTCGGGCAGGCCGCCCGGCGCTATCTTTCCTCTTTTTCGGCATGCTAGACCTCTAAGGATGGCGCCGGGCTCAGAACGACGCAGGTCAAAGTCATCAAGCATCAGCGCGTTCCACCGCCGTGGACGTCGGAGTGGACGTCGGCGGAACCTTCACGGATTTCCTCGGATTTCACGGCCGCCAGGTCGTGTCCCTGAAGGTGCCGAGCACCCAGGATCCGTCGAAGGCGGTCGTCGAAGGGATGCGGGCCCTTGGTGCAGCGAGGATGGCGCACGGAACCACCGTGGCCACGAACGCGATCTTGGAGCGGAAGGGTGCCCGCACCGCGTTCGTCACGACGGAGGGCTTTGAGCACCTGTTGCTCGTCGGTCGCCAGAATCGGCCGTCTCTCTACGATCTCCGGGTCACTCGTCCGGCGCCGCCCATCCCGAGAGAACGGTGCTTCGGGCTCCGTGAGCGGGTGGATGCGCGAGGCCGGGTCCTCCGGTCCCCGACGAAGCGCGACCTGGAGACGGTCGCCCGAAAAGTCCGTTCGAGCGGGGCGGAGTCCGTTGCGATCTCGCTTCTCTTCTCCTTCCTCCATCCCGCGCACGAGCAGCGACTCGCGAAGGCGCTGTCCGGTCTTTCGGTCTCGACAAGCCACGAAGTCCTCGCCGAGTTCCGCGAGTTCGAGCGATCGTCCACGACGGCCCTCGACGCCTACGTTAAACCGCTCGTCGTTCGATATCTGCAGGGTCTCGAGCGGTCCGTTCACGGCGACTTCTACGTGATGAAATCCTCCGGAGGCGTCGTCTCGCATCGGGCCATCTTGCACCGACCCGTCGACATGGTCCTGAGCGGACCCGCCGGGGGAGTCGCCGCCGCCGTCGCCCTCGCACGGACGACCGGCCACCGAAATCTGCTGACGTTCGACATGGGCGGTACGAGCGCGGACTTCTCGACGATCGTGCACGGTTCGCCTTCTTGGACGACCGAGGCCATGATCGACACGTGCCCGCTCGCCCTCCCGGTCGTCGACATCGAGTCGGTCGGGGCTGGCGGTGGCAGCATCGCCTGGGTGGATGCGGGCCGAGCGCTCCGTGTCGGCCCGCACAGCGCCGGAGCCGAGCCCGGCCCCATCGCATACGGGAAGGGCGGCGAATCGCCGACGGTCTCTGACGCGGACTTGTCGGGAGGCGTCCTGGGGCCGAGCTTACTCGGAGGTCGCCTGCCTCTGCGTGCGGACCTCGCCGCGAAGGGAATCGCCCGCCTCGGCGGCGAGTTGCACCTTTCCCCGGAGGAAACGGTCCTCGGAGTGCAGCGGGTCGTGCGCGCGACCATGGCGAAGGCGATGCGAATCGTCTTGGCTCGGCGTGGACTCGACCCGCGGGACTTTGCGCTCTTGGCCTTCGGCGGGGCCGGTCCGATGCATGCATGGGCGCTCGCAAGAGAGCTCCGAATTCCGCGCGTCTTGGTCCCCGTCCTTCCGGGGGCCTTCTCCGCGTACGGCATCCTGATCTCGCCGGTACAGCTGGAATATAGCCGGACAATCGTTCGGCCTTTGGATCGGGCGCCGGCCGCGATTGCAGAAGCGGTTCGAGCCTTCCGATTGCGTGCCCTCAAGGCGCTGCGCGAGGAACACCACGATGCCGGGGACGCCGTGTTCCACGCGAGCGTCGACCTCCGATATCGGGGACAAAGCTACGAGATCAACATCCCGCTTCGCGCCGATCTCGCCCGCGCTTTTCGGAGGGAGCACCGCCGGCGGTACGGATACTCGGCCCGGAAGGAACCCATCGAGCTCGTCACCGTTCGGTTGACCGTCCCGCTGCCTCGGCCCGTCACGTTTCCCCGGTCGCATGAGGGCCCGGTTCCGAGAATGAGCCGTCGCCGGGTGCTCTTCGATGAGGGATGGTCGGACGTGCCCGTCCTCGATCGAGGGTCCCTGCCGGCGGGGTTCGACGAGGAGGGCCCTGCGATCGTGGCGGAAGACCATGCCACGACCGTCGTGCCCCCGGGGGCGAATTTCCGGATTCAGAAGCGGGGCCTGATTGAGATCGAGGTGGCTCCGTGAATCCGGCCGATCTGGAGGTTCTGCAGACGGCCCTGTCGTTCATCCCCGAGGAGATGGGCGTCGCCCTGCGCCGAACGGCCTACTCGCCGAACATCAAGGAACGAATGGATGCGAGCTGCGCGTTGTTCGACGCGGAGGGCCGTATCGTCTCGCAGGCGGAGCACATCCCGGTCCACCTCGGTTCGATGCCGGTCGCGGTCGAGGCGGCCATGCGGGACTTCCCCGGGACCCTCCGCGAAGGCGATCAGATCATCCTGAACGATCCGTATCGCGGCGGCACGCACCTGCCGGACGTGACGCTCATCCGTCCCGTGTTCTTCCGGCAAGCGGTCATCGGGTTCGCGGTGAATCGAGCGCACCATGCGGATATCGGAGGAAAAGTGGTCGGCTCCATGCCGGCCACCGCGATGCGTCTCGAGGACGAAGGCCTCGTCCTGGAGCCGCAAAAGATGATGGATCGGGGACGCGAGCGACGGACCGTGCTGGAGAAATTCCGGCGGGAGACATCGAATCCGTTGGAGAGACTCGGAGACTTGCGAGCGCAGGTCGCCGCTAACGAACTTGGGGCGCGGCGTCTCGTCGAACTCGTCCAGCGAATCGGCGTCACACGGCTTCGGCAATCAGTCGATGAGCTCCTCGACTATGGAGAGCGGCGGGTTCGGGCGGCCATCGGCGAACTGCCTCGGGGAACTTGGGCCGCGGAGGAGTTCCTCGAAGCGGCCTCGCCGTGGGAACCGGAGCGAATCCGGATTCATGCGGAAGTCACGATCGGCGGTTCTGGCATCGCGGTGGATTTCGCGGGCACGGATCGCCAGGTCGCCGGCAATCTGAATGCGCCATTCGCCGTGACTCTCAGCGCCGCTTCGTACGTCATGCGATGCCTGACGGACCCTGACGCACCGCGAAATGCCGGTTCTCTCCGGGCGCTCCGCGTCCTCGCGAGAGAAGGGAGTCTGGTCTGGCCGCGCTCTCCGGCCGCCGTGGCGGCGGGGAACGTCGAGACCTCCCAGCGAATCGTTGACGTCCTGTTCCTCGCGCTCTCGGAGCCGCTGGCCGACATAGTCCCCGCGCAAAGCCAAGGCACGATGAACAACTTGACCATCGGCGGATCGGATCCTCGGCCGTTTTCGTACTATGAGACGATCGCGGGGGGCGAGGGTGCGCTCCCCTACCGGGCGGGGATGTCGGGCGTCCACACGCACATGACGAACACCCGCAACACGCCCGTCGAAGCCCTCGAGTTCGCGTACCCGCTCCGAATCGAGGAATACCGACTCATCCCCGGAACGGGAGGCCGCGGCCGAAACTCGGGAGGAGACGGGATTCGCCGCTCCGTCCGATTCTTGGCCCGCAAGGGGACCGCATCGATCCTCTCGGAACGCCGGGTCCTTCGGCCGAAGGGCCTCGAGGGCGGGGACGACGGTCGCCCGGGGAAGAACCTCCTCGTGCGGAACGGACGCCGGCGCGCGCTGCCCGCCAAAGCAACGCTCGAACTCCGCCGCGACGACCTCCTCGTGATCGAGACCCCTGGGGGCGGAGGGTGGGGGCCACGGGAGCGACGCGGCCGTTGAGAGTAGTCTACGTGCACCGGAGACCTTGACCCGGACGCTGGGAACTCTCCCGCCGTTGACACCCCTCGGTCTGGTCGCGGGCTTTCTGATCGTCACGATGCTCGGTCTCCTTGCCGGAGCGCTAACGGGTCTGTCGCCCGGGCTTCACGTGAACAACGTGGCGGCCCTGGTCCTTGCGACGCAGGCCGCCTTCGCGGGCTTCCTTGCGGTCTTGGTCCCTGACATTTCCTCGGATCCGGAGACGATGGGCCTCTTGCTCTCCTGTTTCCTCCTCGCCACAGCCGGGAGCCACGCGGTGTTCGATTTCATTCCCGCGGTCTTCTTGGGCGCTCCGACGGAAGACACCGCCCTCGCCACGCTCCCCGGCCATCGGCTCCTCCTGGTCGGGCAAGGCGCAAAAGCGGTGGCCCTCGCCGCCCGAGGCGCATTGCTGGGGACCGCGTTCGCGGTCGTCGTCCTGGTTCCGCTCCGCCTCCTCCTGGCCGATCCGATCGGCCTGGCGGACCGCTTTCGCCCGTGGACGCCCGCGTTCCTCGTGTGCGTCCTAGGAGCGGTCCTCGCGTCCGAGTGGCGAGGCCAGAGCCGCATGCGTCGGCTCGGTCGCGCGGTTTGGGTCCAAGCACTCGCCGCCGGTCTCGGCCTCGCGGTCCTTCGAGGGCCACCTCTCGTCGATCCGGATGCGGTCCTGTTTCCGCTCTTCTCGGGACTCTTCGGAATCCCGAGCCTGCTCGTGGGACTGCGGTCTCGGCCCGGCTTGATCCCGCATCAGCGACTGGAGCCGCTCCGAGCACTTTCGCGAGAGGACGCGCGGAGCGCGCTGCGCGGGACGATCGCCGGCGCGAGCGTGTCTTGGCTTCCCGGGCTCAGCGGCGGGGCGGCCGCGACCCTGGCCTCGGTCGGCACGCGGAAGAGGGTGGGGCCGAGTCAGTTCATGGTGGTCCTGGGCGCGGTCTCCACATCCACCGCGCTCCTCAGCGTCGCGGTCCTGTTCATCATTCACCGGGCCCGGAGCGGTGCCGCGGCGGCAGTCCGCGCCTTGGCCGGAGACCTCTCCCCGTGGCCCGTTGCGTGGTCAGCGCCTGTGTCGCTTCTCCTCCTGGTCACGTCGGCCGTCCTCGCGACCGCGATCGCCGCGCCCTTAGCCGCCCGCCTCGGCCGAGGTGTAGCGCAACGCTGGTCGACCTCGAACCCCCGACGGATCGCGGCGTGGTCGCTTCTCGCGGTGCTCCTCCTCTTGGCTGCAGCCACCGGTCCCATCGGTATCGGGTTGGCGGGCCTCTCCGCGATCGTCGGTCTCGTCCCAGTCGCGTTGCGCGTCCGCCGGGTGCATCTGATGGCCTCGCTCCTCGTCCCGGTCCTCCTGACGTACCTGGGCGCGGGTGGCTGAGGAAAGGGTAATGACCTCTCGGCCGCATCGTGCGTCGCAGCGCACCGTGCCCGAGGCAGACATTGCACGCGGGATCCGCGAACGTGCTCGACCGGCTTTCGTATGTCCTCGCGAGCCGGCAGCGGGAGAAGGTCCTCGCGGCCGTCATCCCGGGCCCTCAGACTCCGGTTCAAATCGCCAAGCGGACGGGCCTTCGTCTCCCGCACGTGAGCCGGACGCTCGGCCAGCTCGTGCGCGCCGATCTGGCGCAATGCGTCGGCGGAGAGCGCCGCGGAAAGCTGTACGCGGCCTCGGGGCTCGGGGTCGCGGTGTTCGGGGAGCTCTCCGACGCACGGGGAGACCGGCTGATCGCGCCCATGATTCGAGGAAGCCACTTCCGGAACTACCACCATTGGATTGCCGTCCACCACGGTCGGGCCGCTGCGGACAAGACCCTGATCGAGTCCGGCGTGGATCCCCGTCTCATCCACGCGGACGGATGGTATCCGTTGCGGTCCGCGCTGGAAGTCCTCGACCAGGTCGAGACGCGGTTCGGCGACGGAACTTACGAAACGGTCCGTCGAATGATGCGGGACGAGGCGATCAACTTCTCTTCCCTCCGCCGGTTCCTGAAGCGGGTCATCCCGTTCCCAATCCTCCTGGAGCTTTCGCCGAACTCCTACGCGCGCGAGTTCAATCACGGTCGTCTCGAGGTCGATGTCGAAGGCCACCGCGCGATCTTTCGAAACTACGACTGGATGAGCACTCCCGCGCGATGCGCCGCGTGGCTCGGGACGTACGAAGGCTCGCTTGCCATGCTCGGGATTGCGGGAACCGTCACGAAAGTCGCGTGCATCCTTCGGGGCGACCCGTATTGCGGATATCGAATTGACTGGTGAGCGGCGTCCGCGATGCGAGGGCTGGAAGGAGAGAACATCAGGTGGTAGCTGACTGGTAATTAGGCATTATCTCCCGCGGCGCGCTTCCGCCTTGAAGGCAGGAATCCAGGGGAGCGACATCCTCGTTTGGAGGGATGCCTGCCGGAGCCCGTCCTCGCGGGGAGTCGTGGACGGGTCCCTTTCTTAGGCGTCCTCGAGGTTCTCGCGGGTCCCGTACGGCGTCGAGTACTTGTGCGTCTCGCGGATGCGTTCGATGCCGTCGATTTCTCTGATGTACTCGGCGACGACCGCGGGGACGAGGGATTCCCAGTCACCGCCCTTGAGCATCCGGTGTCGGAC
>VBMB01000079.1 GCA_005878525.1 Methanobacteriota archaeon | reverse complement strand
CTCGAGGAGCGAAAGAAGGGTCCGTTCAAGTCGTTCGAGGAGCTCGATCAACGAGTCCCGAGCGTCCACCACCCGGAGAAGCTCATCGCGAAGCGGATCGAGATGGAGATCTCGGACCCGACGCAGAAGTATCGACTGTTCGTCGCTCGCTAGTCGGAGCGAGGGCAAGAGTCCATCCGGTAGGCTCCGGACACGCCCGGTAACTGCACCGATCCACGCGGGAGCAAGTTCGTTTTCTGCTTGATTTCGATTCGCATCGACTCCCGAGACGTGTACGTCCTAACCCGTTCCCTCATAGTGGAATTGCCGAGCGAGGTCTTCGCTTCGAAGAGCTAGGCCGAAGGCGAGTTCGTTCTTAATGGGCTCCAGTTCGACCGCGACCGTCTCCAGCCGAACCCCACTCGCGGTGACGCGTCCTTCCACGACTTTCCGGTCTCGTTCGTGAATGACGACGTGACCATCCGTCATCGGTCCGATCCGATACGTGCGGTTGTCGAACTCGAAACTCGTCTCCCCCGGAAGGAATCGTATTTCGACCTTGTGCGGCGGATTCTCCAGGAACAGCAGATCACGCCATTTTAGGTACCGAACGAGGCCGGATGCATCCGCACCTGGTTTCGAAACGATGAACGATCCCTTGCCGTCGCGACGAACGCGATAAGTGTCATGGTCGACGATTATTCGTCCAGCACGAATGAGTCCCCTCTTGACGGTGATGACCACGTTTCCAAGAGGGCAAGCGAGTCGATTATCTCTTTCCCTCAATCGGGCGCTAGGACGGTCGCTTCCCGATCTCCGCCTCAATCCTGCGGCAGTCCTGGGAAGAGAGGCCCAGTTTCTTCCGGAGGACTTCGAGCAGTTCCCGCTCGTCTTCGGTGATCGGGCCTTCCTCGAGCGCCTCCTCCGCGACGGCACGGTAGATTCCGGTCCGATTCTCGAGGACCTCCTCCATGACCTGGGTCTCGATGCGTTCTTGTTCCTCCTTCGAGATGCCCAGGTTCTCCCGGAGTTGCTCTACGAGGAGCCGTTCGGTCGCCGTGACCCGGCCGTCCTTCCAGGCAGTCATGACGGCCCGCGTGTAGTCCTCGAGGCGCTTCACCCGATCATCCATGGCGCGCTTGCGGCGGTCGTCGATCCCCTCGAGAGATTCTAAGTCCAGCACGTCGACATTCATCGCCTCCCGCACGATGTCGGAGAGGGTCAAGTGGACGGACGTCGCGCGGTCGATCTCGTCGAGGCTCATCTCCTTCATCGTGCCGGCGACCTTCACGGGCACGCGGACTCTCGACAGCCGCTCTTTGATGCCCATCGCGCGCTCCCACCCCCGCGGCGCGAGGTAGTACGCGAGCATGCGTTGCTTCTCGCCTTCGATGTGCGCCTTCGTCTCGGTGAGAAAGCCGTCGCGGACCATCTCATCGAGATACCTGGAGAGGTGTTTCCGTTGGATGCCTGCCGCGAACGCGATCGCCTTCTGCGTGAGCGCTTGCGGCAGGACGTACCGTTCCTCCATGTTCCGGAAGTCCGAAAAGTAGAGGAGGATCCGGTCTTCCGTCGTCATGGCGAGAGGAGAATTCTCCTTCACGATTCGGGCACCTCCGGCGGAACGGATAATCCTTCGCGTGACCGCTTCACCCATCCCGTCGCCACGTTCATAAGGTCTCTTTCGGTCTGTGGGACGGCGATGCTCTCCCTCCCGGTCCAGCCCGCGCCGGCCCAGTTCGCGGCGATCTTCGACGCGGACACACAGGCGGCGATCGCGAGCGGGTTGTGCATCCAATGCCGCGGGGCGAAGCTCCTCTGCGGCAAAGCGCGCTGTCCGATTCTGGTCCGCTGGGACTTCATGATGAAGACCGCCCCGATGATCGACCGGGTGGAGATGGACGGATCGTCGCCGCCGGGTGTCTTCGTCGGCCGATTCGGATATCCGAGGGTCTACGTCGGCCCGCTCGTGCCGCCGGTCCACGGCGACACGCAGATCCTCGATTCCCCCGAAGCCTGGATCGGCCATTCGATGGAGGACATCGTCCACTTCCGGTCACAGCTCGTCCGAGGGATGCATCGCGTTCACGTGCAGGACGTGGACGGCGGGGGCCGAATCGTGGAGCAGACCCGCGAGCTGGCGCTCGGTACGTCGCCCGCGGACGTCGAAGTCGGATTCTCCCGGAAGCCGCATGGCCGCGTCGTCCTCGACGACAACGTCCAGCCGTTCGGGCCTTCGGCGCCGTTGCGACGCCTCGACGTCGGCACGCTGAAGGTCGACCCGAATCTCGATCGGGCTTTCTCGGACACGGATCTCCGGGCGAAGGAGGCGGTCGTCGATCTCTATGGCCGCGGTACCCCGGTCTCCAAGATCCAGCGGGCCTTCAGCGTGGGCGCTTTCGGGATGGAGAAGAACCGCCGATTCGTGCCGACCCGTTGGTCCATCACCGCGGTCGACGACACGATCGGGAAGCAGCTCCGGGATCGCGTCGAAGCATTCCCTCTCGTCAACGAGATCCGCGTGTACGAGGCGATCGGTTTTGACGATCGGTTCCTCGTCGTGATGATCCCGCGACCCTGGCGGTACGAGTTGATTGAAGCCTGGTATCCGAACACCCTGTGGAATCCTCTGGGCCGCGATATCGTCATGTTCGGAGATCACGAGGGGTTCGACGGCCGCACGACGTACGCGAGCATCGGCGGCTGTTATTATGCGGCCCGCCTCGCCGTGGGGGAGGCCCTAAACCGGGAGAGGCGGCAGGCTGCGACGGTCATCCTCCGGGAGACGCATCCGGGATACATCATGCCGGTCGGCGTGTGGAACGTGCGCGAACATGTCCGAGAGGCGCTCCGCCGCCCACCGCAGCGCTTCCCGTCCATGGCCGCCACCCTGGCGTACCTGCAGACGCGCCTCGACATCCCGATGTCGCGCTACCTGCACACGAGCGAGGTCCTCCAGTACGTGTTGCACCAGCGCACCTTCGACGATTTCGATCTTTTGACCCGCGGGAGCGTTCCCGCCGCCCCGACGTAGGATTGATGGCCCGCATCGAGTTCCCCGGAGTGTGTCGGCTCGGAACGAGTTCCCGAGGCGCCCGGTCCCCGCGGTCGGCGCGATCGTGTTCCGAGATGGAGCCGTGCTGCTGGTCAAGCGTGGCGCCGAGCCGAACAAGGGCCGGTGGAGCCTGCCGGGCGGGGCGTTGGAGATCGGCGAGACGGTCGAGGCGGCCGGGGTCCGCGAGACCCTGGAGGAGACCGCGGTCGACGTGCGGTCGGTCGGCGTCTTCGATGTTCGGGACTTCATCCAACTAGAGGGGACGAAGGTTCGCTGGCACTACGTCCTGATCGATGTCCTCTGTGAACACATCGGAGGGGAGCCGTTCCCGGGCACGGACGCGGAGAACGCGCGCTTCGTCCCGCTCCGCGAGTTGGGCGAGTACGACGTTGCCCCGACGGCTCTCGAGGTCCTCGAAGCGGCGTCGGTCGCCCGGATTGCCGCAGACGAATCTATCAATCCCTGAATGAGCGACGGAGCTCGTGACCGAACAACATCGATATCTTTATCGCCGCTCGGAATGCTTTCGAATCATGTCCGTCCCCAGCCCGGCCCCGACCGGACCGCCGATTCCGTACTGGCCGAGCGTCGTCGTGAAGCCCGACACGGTGCGCGGCATCCAGACGTACTACGTCACCTTGATCCTGGACATCATCTTCGGCGTCTTCGCACTGATCGTGGGCCTCTCGTCGATCCTGATCGTGACCTCGAATTCGGCGAACGCGATTGCGGCGGCGGCGATTACCGGGTCCGCGGTGTGCGGCCTCGTCATCGTCTTTGTCATCAACTTCATCGTGAGCCTGATGGCCGTGGTCCGGATGCACCACGGGGCCGACGAATATGGGCCGCAACACGCCGCGAACGCGAGGCGCGGAGTCTTGTTCAAGTGGATCGGCACGACTCTGTCGACGCTCGCCGCGATCCTGGTCGTGTACCTCGTCCTCGCCGGGAGCTCGGGCCTCTTGTTCGGCGGCCCGGCCCCAACGATTCTGTACGTGCCGCTTCTCATCACGATCTTCTGGACCGCGGGGGTGACCTCGAAAGGCCAGATGTATCGGTTCATGCTTCGTTCCCTGCAGCCCCCCGAGACGCGACGGTGGTCGGACATCGCGAGCATCTTGATTCCCGTGCTCGGCGTCATCGGAATCGGGGTCGTCGGCTCCGTGACGGCTCGAATCCTTCAGCTCTTGTCGAATCCTTCCTCTGCGACGGACCCAGGGGAGTCCTCGCGACTGTTCTCGTTCTTGGTCGGCGGCGTCTTCCTCCCACCCGGTTTCGCCCTCGTCGGGTACGTGGTGTTCTTCTGGATTGTCGGAAAGACGAAGGACCGAGTCTCGGCCGGCCTTGCACACCTCTACGCGGCCGTTCCGGCGCCGTCCGCTTGGGGATATCCGATGCCTCCACCTGGAGCCGCGCCGCTCGCCGTGGCCCCGCCCCCTGCGACGCCGCCTCCGCCGCCTTCTCTTGATGCGACGGTGCTCCCGGCGGCCAAGACCACCGCGTGCCCGCGGTGCGGCTTCTCGAGTCCTTCAACGGCGGCGTTCTGCGCAAACTGCGGCGCGACGCTCTCCTCGTGAGACGCGAACATGATCCATGGTGAGGGAATCTTGTGAACGCGGTCTCACAGCTGCGGATGTACACGATCAAAGAAGGCAGGATGGCGGAGTGGGTGGACGGCTGGACCCGAGGCGTCCTTCCTCTCCGAAGGAAATTCGGGTTCCGAGTCGACGGGGCTTGGGTTGTCCCGGAGGGGAATCGGTTCATTTGGATCCTCTCGTACGATGGACCCGACGGGTTCGAAGCAAGGGACTCCGCGTACTACGACTCCTCGGACCGAAAATCGATGAAACCCGATCCGGCACCGTTGATCGAAAAAGCCGAGAGCTGGTTCGTGACCTCAGCGATCGAGCCACCGCCCAAGAAATGACCGGTCTATTGGTAGCCGACCACTTTGATCAAGAAGTCGACGAGATCGGTGGTCTGGACCACGGAGCCGCAATGTTGGCAATTCCGCAGGGTCGCGAGCGTCTCGCCAGTGATGTGGATGTGCCCTCCGCACGTGGGACAGGTGTAATCGGTCGCGATTCCCGCCTTTCGCACCTGATCGACGAGATCATTCACGTTCACATGGACCTGGGTCACGAGCTGTCGTCGACCGATCCTCCGGACCTCGCCGGCTTCCTTCCACATCCCGAGCTCTTGGTAGATGCCGCCCGCAGACTCGTGGTCTGTCGGCCTCGGTGAGGTTTCGAACCTGTGCTAACTTTTGGGTCCGGCGGAAGTCTTCGGCCGGCGCCACAGTCCGTCCCGCGGTCCCCGGATGAAGTCGAATCCCGCCAAGGACGTACTGTTGACCCAATACAGCGGGCGCGTGTCCTCGCGAGATGAATGTCCAAGCCCAGCGGTCGAAGCACTCCCATGAGCAAACCGTGTGATAGGGCGAAAGGAGCGACGGACGCGCCAAAGTGGACTCCGGGGGTCGCGCGGAACCGGTCACGTGGTCATTGGCGTAGCCCGCGACCATCTGGCGGTTCTCGCACAACGCGGCTCCACACACCATGCAACGAGTTCGGCTCAGACGCCAACGGCGGAAGCCACAGCGTTCGCATTTTCCCAATCGGATCTCGTCTCCGGACTCTACCAGCTCGTTCCAGAGGATTGAAAGCTTTCGGTGGAATCCCCACGAGAGGACCTTGCCGAGGCGACAGGTCGAAGAATCGAACGCTAGAATTCGGACGAGTCGTCTTGGAACTCTTCCGGTGGAACATAGCGTCGGGGGCGGCTAACGGGGCGCGGTTTCACCGAAGCCTGTGTGACGCTGGACGCCTGACGACTCGGCCCCGAGTTCCTTCGATGAGATTTGTGCCGTCGGCTCCGGCTGGAACGACGCGACACCGCGAACGCGATCACGAGCAAGCCGAGGGCCAGTCCAGGGCCCACGACGGCGGGAAACCACTCGGCCGGCAGGGAAGGCAAAGACGGCGGTGGGGCGGCAGGCTCCGACGGACCCGGAGTGCCTGTTCCGAATTCAGGAGCCCAGCCGACCCGCGGCGTTCCCCCGCCGACGCCCTGCGCCTCGTTCGATGCGGATACCGACAGCCACTGTGACTCGTCCCAGTTATCAACCACGTTCAGCGCGCCGAACAGCCGATCCATGTCTCGCGCCCAGGGGACGCCCTTGGTTGCAGCGTTAATCGAGAAACCCCACGCCGTCTGGAATTCGTCCTCGACGCGACCTTGCGGGCCGAACTCGGTTTCGATTGCGTAGACCGACCACGCCGTGTCGTCCACAGCGTAGGCGCCGTAATCCTGGAAGGCTCGGGCGAGGATCTTCGCGGGCCCTGTCTCCAGTCCGAGACTGTCAACGTTCACCGAGGCTGGAATCGCCAAGAGAGAGCCCATGCGGAGGGCTGGGGTCGTGCCTCCGTAGCACGTCGAGGCGCAGCTGTCCGCCTGACTCGCCGGCCACCGGTAACCGTGCGAAGTCGCATCGTAATAGTAATTGGAGAGCCCGTACAGGTTCACCTTCATCACGTGTCGGATGACGCCCCCGGGGACGAGTTCCCCGAGGCGGATCGTGCCGCCGATGCTCGACAGCTTCGAGCCTCCATGGCCACCCTCCACTCCAGTCCCAAAGAGATCATTGGATATGGACCACCACATCGTCGCGGAGCCGTCGGCGGTGCATCGGGCGAACGGCTGCCCCTGGGTCAGGGTGTGGCCGTCCGGCATGAGGATTGCCGTGGCATAGTTCGGCGTCACGCCGTCCGGGTTGCTGGCTCCCGCGCCCTGGACGACGAAGTTGCCCGGGATTGGCGCGTTGAACAAGACGTTCCCTTGCGTGGTGCACCGACTTCCGCCGGACCATCCGTCCGAGTTGTAGTAGACCGCGGTCATCGTTGCGTTCGGGGTCAGGATGATGATATCGGGGTCGGTCGTCATGCCGCGCTGCGTCGCCTGCTGGATGTTCGCGGCTACGTATAGGGCGGAGGCGCCGATCGGAAGGTTCCAGATGCTATCGCGCGAGAACGGCCAGAGGAGCGGGTCGCGGCCACCCGGAGGTCCTCCGCCCGGAGGTGGGTTCGTCGTCACGGAAACTGAAATCGACGTCGTGTGAACGAGGGATCCGCTGGTGCCCGTCACGGTAACGGAGTACGACCCGGCCGTCGTCCCCGTCATGGTGCACGTCGAGGTTTGGGTGCCGCTGATCGTCGAAGGAGAGCAGCTCCCCGTCACTCCAGTCGGAGAGGAGGCGATCGTTAGCGCAACGCTCCCGGCGAAACCGCCGGTCGACTGAAGGCTAATCGTCGACGTCGCGGATTGACTGGGGACGAACGAGAGGCTTGCCGGGTTCGCGGCCATCGAGAAGCCAGGGACCAGTGGACCGCCCGCGCCGAAGAACTCCAGCGGTGAGGGCGCGTTCACGTCCCCCTGTCCGAGACTGCCACCGCCCCAGACGTCTTCCAAGAGCTTCGCGAGCGAATAGTGACTGTACGAGGCCGTCGACTTGTAGGCGAGCTTCGTCGCCGGACCGCTGAAGGCCATGTAGATGTACGGAGGGCTCGTGTACGCCTCGTCGAACATGAGGATGAGCGCGGCCTTCTTGCCCGCCATCGCCGTGAGCAGGCCGGGCACCCAGCTCTGGATCCACGCGTCGCCCGACGCCACCGAGTTGTCGTGCATGTTGTGGCCGTCGTTCGGGGTGAACCAGATGAAGTTCGTGCCGGCATTGAGCGCCGTGACGACGTCCGCCGAGCTGCCCGAGTGGAGATTCGCGCATCGCGCGGGATTGCCCGTGATCGTCGTATACGACAGGAACGGGAAGTGGTCCTCGCCTCGATCCGGGTTGATGGAACAGCCGGAGCCGCTCCCTTCCGCGATCGCGTTCCACGTGTGACCCGAAGTCTCGATCAGGTCCACCAACGTGGGATGGTTCAGGTTCGGATGGTTCCCGTCGCCGCCCACCCCGAAGGTGCTCGCTCCGAGAATCGCGATGTAGTTGGGCTGGGACGGATTCGTGATGCTCGACCAACCCTGGGAGAACGAATACTGGTCCGCGAGTTGCGTCATGTACGGGGCCGGCCCGTAGACCTCGTTCAGGTTCTTGTTCTCCATGAGGACGACGACGAGTTGATCGAAGTTGTTCGTCGCGGAGGGCGAGATGATGACGTTGCCACGCTGGTCAAGAGGCTGACTCGCCGGCGCATTCGAGGCAAGGACCGTGAGGCTCAAGAGCATGAGGAGGGCGGAGGCCGTAAGGGCCGCAAATACGCGCCTCGGGGGAGCCATTCCGTATTTTCTCGGAGGCTCGCATCATCAGTACTCCCCGGTCATGTTAGTATTCTTGCGACCGGCATGTTCCGATAATCGGTATGGATAACATGATTCCTGGAATCGAGATGCCCGTTTCACGGTCTTCGCCGACGCAAGTCTTGTATCAACAGGATGACACCGAGGGCGACCAGCGCACTCGCAGAGAGCACCTGGACAAACAGACCCTCTCCGACCGGTTCCAGATGCCCTACAGGGGGCTGGGGACGCGCCTGCACTTCAATCGTCCACCCAAAACTGACCTCGGCCGATCCATCCGAGACGAGAACCCGGACGAGATGGGTTCCGACGGTCGAACCATGGAACTCATACGACGACGAACCACCGACCGACAGTCCGTCGATGAGCCAAGAATAGGTCAGCAGATCGCCATCGAGGTCCGAAGCGACGACCACGAGCGTCTGCGCGTCACCTAGCCCCATGACGATGCTTGCTTGGGGACTGGCGGAGACGATCGTCGGGGCTCGGTTTCCAATTTCGATCGACCCCGCGGTGTTGTCAATCGCCCCGAGATCGTCCGTCACGGTGAGGCGCACCGTGAATGTCCCGTTGGTCGCATACGCATGGGTGACCGATATTCCCGCGCCCGTCTGCCCATCGCCGAAGTCCCAGGCGTAGGAAACGATCGAGCCATCAGGATCCATGGATGCGGACGCGTCGAAGAGGATCGGCAATCCCCGGGGCGCCGCTTTCACGCTCGCCGAGAACGCGGCGATCGGCGGGAAGTCCACCGTTATTTCCGACGTCGCGGTGGTCGACGTCTGGCTATTGTCGACGACGGTCAGGACGACGGAGAATCGTCCCGAATGAACGTACGCATGTCGCACGAGCACCCCATTGGCCGTGAACCCGTCTCCGAAATCCCACATGTAGGAGACGATCGTCCCATCGGGGTCCGTCGAGGATTCGGCGTCAAACGTCACAATCTCCCAGGGTGCCGCCAGAGACCTCGAGGTCGTGAAGCGCGCCTGAGGCGGCTGGTTCGGCGGAGGCTGCTTCGTGCAGGTGACGCGCGGGTTCGCCCAATCGGCATGGTCGTCCGCCGTCGAATCAACGGACACGATTTGCAGGCGCAGGCTCCGGATGCCGGCGATGCTGATGTTGACGCTTTCCGTAGGCGTCTGGCCGGTCATCACGCTACCCTCGTACAGCTTCTGACCGTCGCCCCACACCTGGAAGAGGACGCTCCCAAGGGTCCCGACTTCGTCATCGACCCCGACATCGGCGGTGAACGATTGGCACGCCCCGTCCGGTCGAAACTCCAAGGCCGACGGTGCATGGGCACCAAATCCTCGGATGTAGGGGACACCGTTCAGCGTGAGGGTACGCCCGTCGCCCGCCCCGCCCCCGCCGTTGCTTGAATTTCGTTCGACCGGCCCTTGTTCGTTTGCCATGTACGTCCACGGCTGGTCGGTGAGATACCCGTCCCTGGCCGGAGGATCCGTACCGACGACCCGGAGTAGCCCCATCCCATGGGCGGATACGCTGACGCTGTACTCGTTCGCGAATGAACCTCGGTCTGCACGCGCCCACAGATCGCGGACCGTCGCGTTCCCGGGTGCGAGGGCTACCGTGTTCCATCTGACCGTGATCGTCGCCGCCGCATCGCCTCGGTTCAGGAGTCCCACAGCCCGGGCGCCGCTTCCGGCGAGGGGCTTGTACCAGACTTGCACGCCGTTGCCGCTGTCCGCGGCTAGGTTCGCCTGGAAGCCGAGTGCGTCCTGGTCGACGGCGATCACCTCGGGGTTCGTGAGGATCGCACGGGTCGCGTCGCTCATGGTGCGGACGTCGTTGCCCGCAATGAGGGGCGCGGACATGAGAGCCCATAAGCCGAAGTGCGTCCGGTATTCGGTGTCTGTCATGCCCCCGTTGCCGACCTCGAGCATGTCCGGATCGTTGAACGTCCCGGGCGCGGTGGCTGCCGCGTGGGCGAAGTTGCGGTCGAAGATGTTGATCATCCCCTCCTTCCAAGGCGGCTGGCCCGGGGGCGACGTCCAATCGTCGCTGATGTCCGGGGACATACGCCACTGGTGCGCGGTCACGGGTCCCCAGGCCCACGGTTCGTCCGTAGGGTTGTTGTCGCTTGCGCTCAAGACAATCGATCGGCCAGAGGCGAGGATCGCGTCCCGCCAGCGCGCGTAGATGTCTTTCATGACCAGGCCGTCCGCATTGCAACGATCGGCCTTGATGTAATCCACGCCCCAGGAGGCGAACCGCGCGACGTCCAGGTATTCGTGGTCTAGGCTGCCCGCGGTACCCCCAGTGCACGTGGCCGTACCGATCGAAGCATAGATCCCGTACTTGAGGCCCCGAGCGTGAATGTAGTCGCCGATGGCCTTCATGCCGCTCGGGAATTTCACCGGGTCGTTCGTGAGATTGCCGGAGCTATCGCGGGAGACCGCGGACCAGCAGTCATCGAGGGTCAACGTGTCGTAACCCGCCGCGAGGAGCCCGCCGTTCACCATCGCATCGGCGGTCTCCTTGACCAGCGTCTCGGTCAGACCGCCACACCCGAACGAGTTCCAACTGTTCCAGCCCATGGTCGGTGGCGTCGCCGTCGTCCCGACGGAGGCCATGACGCCTGAGGAAGTGAGTCCAGTGGTTCCAGGGTGAGTTGCCGCCGCGGCTGTCAGCCCGAGGAGGATGAGAGTGAGTCCCACCGGAAGGGAGGAACGCCGTCGGGGTCCGCGCAATCCCATTCGCGTCCGTCGCGCAAGCAGCTTAGAGGTAATCAAGCCACGCACGTCACTATCAGGACGTCAACGCGACCCAGCGCGGCCGACCTCGTGGCTGCCGGTCGACATTGAGAACGCGACCGTTTCAAGAGCTCCCAAATCTCTCGAGAGCGCGCGCTCGAGCGCGCGCAGCTTCGGTCTCACGATTTCGCGGCCCCGCCTCGGTCACCAGCGAATCCAACAGACTCCGTGCGGCTGCGGTCATCTCCGTCACTGCGCGATCAAACGCTGCCTCGTTGGCCCGCGACGGTTTCGTGAAGCCGGAGAGTTTCCTCACAAATTGGAGCGAGGCGTCGCGGATCTCCTCGTCGGTCGCCGGAGGATCGAAGTTGAACAGCGTCTTGATGTTTCGGCACATGACATTCTCTCCCGGATTTTCAGGAAGAAAGCGGAGATGGGAGGCCATACTTAATCACGTCGGACTCCCACAATCGAACGGCGTCAGAATTCAGTAGTAAAGTCGTTATCCTCATGTTCGATGCCAACGAATTCCTCGGAGACCGATCCGGCGATGGGAGGACGCATGCGAACGAATCGATCCATGCCCTCGTCCACGGTCATTCCGGTGCTGCTCTACCCGGACGTAGCCCAGGCCGTTGAGTGGTTATGCGGTACCTTCGGATTCACGGAACATCTGCGAATCGGGAGCCACCGCTCGCAACCTACCGTCGGGGATGGGTCGGTCGTCGTGGCAGCGGGTCCCCCCGGATCTGGGATCGACTCGAAGAAGACCGGCGAGGGCCGTCGGTCTCACCAAGGCGAGATGAACCACTCTGTCATGGTGCGCGTGCCGAATGTCGATCGCCACTTCGAGCAGGCCAAGAAGCGCGGCGCGAAGATCCTGCAGCCCCCCGCCGACTACGTGTTCGGTGAACGGCAGTACACAGCCGAGGACCTCGGGGGTCACATGTGGACGTTTTCTCAGCCCATCGCCGATGTCGCTCCAGAGGAATGGGGCGGAACTGTCGCGACAGCGCCTGGATAACCCGGCGCTACTCCCGGCCAGTCCCTTCATGATCGAACCGGATTGCCAGGTTTTCCGTCACCGCAACGTCCGTCGCTCTCCTAGGCGGGCCTCGAGGACTTTCGCGAGCCGGTCGAGCGAGCTGTTCATGCCCATCGTGGACCTCTCCGTCCAGAGCTCGTCGTGCATCGCATCCTCGGTCACGACCATTCGGACTCCGCCGCCCACCGGCTGGATCTCGACTACCGCCGCGACTTCGTAGGGTGCGACGCCCTGGATGAAGTCGACCAGCGTCGTGTATGCGAGCCGCCGCGGCCGCGTGACCTCCGTGTACCTCCCATGGGCCAGGCTCGTGAGCGGAAGCCCCGCAGCCTTCATCCCCTCGATCAGGTCCGGGCGGGTCGCCGTCATGGCGTACTCGAATTCGCCTCCTGGGCGGAGGTCGAGCTTGTGGACTGCGGTGGTGAATCCTTCGGGACCCCACCAGGCTTCGAGGCCCTCCTTCGTCGTCCAGAGCTCCCAGACTTCCTTCGCGGACGCCTGGAAGGTCCGCTCCAACCGGATCTTCGGTCTGAAAGCCCTGGCGGATGTCGCGGTCTTCGTCTTGGTCGGCATGTCCCTCACTTCCTTTGAGCGTAGGCTCGCGTGAGGGTCTTGATGTCGATTTTCGACATCTTGGGCAGAGCTTCCATGACTTTCGCCGAGTTGCCAGATTTTGAATCACTCATCATCTCACCCAAAACGGAGGGGACGATCTGCCAGGACACACCGAATTTGTCCTTGAGCCAGCCGCAAGGCTCCCTCTCACCGCCTTCCGAGA
>VBMB01000162.1 GCA_005878525.1 Methanobacteriota archaeon | reverse complement strand
ATCCGCAGATCATCCGGTTCCTAGGCCGCGATGCGCCCGTGACGCTGGCGGAGGAGGAGCGATGGTTCCGCGACTACGAACGGCGGACGGACGAGCAGATCTTCGCCATCGAGGTCGAGGGCCAGCACGTCGGAAATCTGGGGCTGCACAAGATTGACCGCGTCCACCGGAAGGCGGAGGTCGGGATCGTCATTGGCGAGCCGTCGTTCTGGTCCCAAGGGTACGGCACCGAGGCGATGCGGGTCATCCTGCGCTACGGATTCGACGGGCTCGGGCTTAACAAAATCTCTCTCGACGTACTCGAGTACAACACCCGGGCCCTCCGGACGTACGAGCGACTGGGATTCCAGCGAGAGGGCGTCCACCGCGAGGACATCTACAAGGACGGGCGCTTCGTGAACGTCATGCGAATGAGTATCCTCGCCCGCGAGCTGCGCGACGAACCGCATACATGAAGGCCGTCAGAGCTCCAAGAGGCCCCGGGGCGCGGTGCTCATGTAGCGAGGACCTTTCTTCGTGATGAGGACGTCGTCTTCGATCCGCACGCCCCCGAATCCGGGGACGTAGACTCCCGGTTCGTCCGTGAAGACCATGTTTGGCCGGAGCACGAGGTCGCTCGAGGCGTTCAGGGCCCCGCCGTCGTGGACCGCGAGGCCGATCGAATGCCCGAGTCCGTGGATGAACCGCCCCTTGTACTTCGTCCGGTCGATCAGGTTCCTTGCCGCCGCGTCGACCGATTTCCCAGTCGAGCCGGGCTTCATCTTCGCAAGGGCGGCCGCTTGGGCTCGCGCGACCGTGTCGTGCATCCGGCTCTGCTCGTCGGACGCCGCGCCGACGACGACGGTCCTCGTGACGTCGGAGCAGTACATGTGGTACATCGCGCCGAAGTCGATCACGATCATGTCTCCCCGCTCGATCTTTCTCTCCCCCGCCGTATAGTGCGGCTCGGCTCCGTTCGGGCCGGAGCCCACGATCGTGTGAAACGACGGACCTGTAGCGCCGTTCTTCTGCATCCGGTAGACGAGCTCCGAGGCCACCTCGGCTTCCGTGACGCCCGACCGGACGAATGGCAGCGTCTCCTCGAGGGACTTCGTGGCGATGTCGCACGCCCTCTGGATCCGCTCGATTTCCTGCGCGTCCTTCACGAGCCGGGTCTTCATGACCGCCTCGGAGACGTCGACGAACCGAGTGGACTTGGACGCGAGCTTCTGCAGCCGCTGGAAGGCGGCGTGCGTCAGCTCAGCCGCGTTGATGCCGACCTTTCGGTGGCCCTTCAGCGCCGCCTTCATCCGGGCCGTCGACTCGTCGCGCGTCTGGAACACATGGAGGGGCAGGCCGCTCTTCTTCGCCGCCTCTTCCTCTAGTTTGGAGGTCGTGATCTCGCAGCCCCCGTCCGGCGTGAGCCAGGCGCCGCAGCCTTCAAACAGCCCGTCCGTCAAGCCGGTGGCGTAGAAGAAGGACCGGTCGATGTGCGGCTCCGTGGAGTTCAAGAAGACGACGAGGTCGAGTCCGTCGTTGACATTCCGCAAAATACGCCGCACGCGGTCGCGCACGAGAGTCCCCCGCGCGTAACCGGCCGAGTCTAGTTAAAGGTTCGTCGCCCGGGGAAGGATTTTATCCTTCGGACCGGGTGCGCAATCGATGGTGAAGCGACGGCATCGCGGGATGGAGCGGCGGATCGCCCTCGAGCGGATGACGACGCTCTTCCACCTGGCCGAGACGGAGGCGCTCCAACGCCACGCAGGCCGCGCGCGACGCTACGTCGAACTCGCGCGGCGGATCGGGATGCGCTACAACGTTCGAGTGCCGGCGCCGTTCAAGAGGTCCTTTTGCAAGAAGTGTCTCGCGTTCCTTCTCCCCTCCGTCAGCGCCCGAGTCCGTGTGGGGCAGGGTCGGGTCGTCGTGACGTGCACCACCTGTGGCGCCGTCCAGCGATTTCCCTATCGCCGGGAACAAACCGCCCGTCGAGCGTCCCGCGCCTAGTACGACGTCGTCATGTCGATCTTGCCGGCCTTCCGGGCGAAGTACTCCCCGATCTTGAAAATCAGGACGCTCAGGCCGAAGAAGGCGATGGACGACACGAGGAGGAAGAGGAGGATCGTCGGCGCATCGTATCCGGTTAGGGTCGTGTTCACGGTGAGATTCGGAGCGAGGAGCCGCCGCGTGAGGTCGAACCAGTACGTCAGGGGGATCGCGCGGCCGACCGCTTGGCCCCAACCCGGCAGGATCGAGAGGGGGAACAGGACCCCACAGAAGACGTAGAACAGCCCTGGAATTCCCTCCGCAAGGCCGTGCGTGTGCTTCGCGGTCAGGAACGAGATCCCGCCAAGGCAGATACCGATGGCCAGGAGCACCGCTAGGCCCAGGATGGTGGCGGCGAGGAACATCGGAACGTCGATGAGGGCCAGGTGCCGCCGCGCGGCCTAGGATGTACACGTAGTACGAGATCGGGGAGATGTACACGTACCGAATCGTTTGATACCACTCCCGGTCCGATTGGATCACCTGGAACGTGCCGAAGAGGACGGACGCGACGAAGATGAAGAACGAGTTCCCGACATACATGTACGAGAACGCGTCCGGGTCGCCCGCCGGCCGGCCGATCGCGACGAAGACGACGTACATCAGCACGAGGATGAAGGCTCCCGCGACAGGCTTGATGATGGAGTACAGGACGAAGAGCCACGGCTCCGTCCAATTCGAGTCCATCTCCCAACCGAGCCATGCGGCGACCTTGAAGGTCCGCCAGTACGTGCTCATTGATGCCGTGAGGTCAGCTTCCCCTCTCGCTTCGCGAGCGTCTCTAGGTACGCCAGGCAGTACCTTGCGAGGATTAAGAAGAGGACGGCCATGACGACGAGGATCTCGAGCTCGGTCGTGACGTCGAAGATCCACAGCGTCCCGCCGAACGCCGTCGAGCCAAGGGTGAGTTGACGTAGCGCATCGAGGCCGATCGAGGCGGGGATGAACGATCCGGCGATCGCGATGGCGGGACCCCACCCGGGAATCCGCAGGAGCCCGCCCAGTGGGAAGTAGAACCCGCTCGAGAAGAAAATCGGCTCTTCCATCAGCGCCGACAGGTTCCACGCTTCCCGGCCCCAAAGCAGGTACAGGGAGGCGAACATCATCCCGAGCCCGTACAAGGCGACCAACGTGGCGAAGAAGACGGCGAGGAGCAGCAATGGACTCGCGACTTGGAAGATGACGCCGAAAACCAGGACCCCGGCGACGAGGGTCGAGACCGCCCGCATCGACGTCATGACCATTCCGCCGACGGCCATGCCGCCGAGGAGCGCCATGCGGTTCATCGGGGCCATCATGTAGAGCTGAAGGTTTCCGATCTCCTTTTCCCAGTACAGCTGACTCGCCATCGACCAGAGGACGTTCAACCAGAAGGCGACCATCGTGCCGCCAAGGACGACGGACGCGACCAGCGCGTTCGTGTTCGCATTCACGGCGGCTAGGTACTGGGCTTGCTCCCCCGCATCGGCGCAGGCGTGCTTCCCACACATCCCCCAGGGTGCCGTGGCGGTCGATTGCGTGATCACCGCAATCGCCTGGTTCCCGAAGAATTGGTAGATGAATACATACGCCGCAATCCCGAGCAGCGGAAGCAACGCCTCGAAGAAAATCCACGACGGTTCGCGATTCGCGCCCACGATCCGTGGATAGGACCGGCCCACCACGGCCCGAAGGTTGAGACCAAGCCGATACCGGAAGTCGGTCCGGCGAACGGTCCCGGCTTTCATTCGAATCCCCTCCCGACCATGCTGATGAACACGTCTTCGAGGGTCGGCTCGGATTTCTGCAGCGAATGGACTTTCTTGCCTTGAGACGTGATCGCGCTCAGGATCTCCGCGACCGGACCTTCGTCTTCGAGGATGAACGTGAGGTGCGTGCGGTTCTTCGAGATGTCATCGGTGTGGGAGAAGTTCTTCACGCCCTCCATGGAGGAGAAGGACGCAATGTCGCGGATCGTGTCCACCTCGAGCCGGAAGGTCGTCTCCGTGCGGATCATCCGTTTCAGATTCTCGGGCGTGTCGCAGGCCAAGATCTTCCCGTTGTCGATGATCGCGATCCGGTCGCACATCTGGTCCGCCTCGGCCATGTAGTGCGTCGTCAGGAGGACCGTCTTGCCCTTTTGGGACCGTACCCAGTTCGTGATGTAGTCTCGGATCACCCGGGCTGCGTTCACGTCGAGCCCGAGGGTCGGTTCGTCGAGGAACAGGATGTCCGGATCGGTGACGAAGCCCCGGATCATGTTCATCTTCTGCCGCTGGCCCGTCGAGAGCATCCGGACCTTCGCATCCCGTTTGTCCCACAGGCCGAAGGTGTGCATCAGCTCGTCGATGCGGCCTTTCGAAACCTTGCTCGGCACGCCGTAGAACTGCGAGAACATCCAGACGTTCTCGCGCGCCGTCAGCAGGCCGTACCCGGACGTCTCGCCGCCGGACACCATGTTGATCCGCTGGCGAATCGGGAACGGATCCTTCGCCACGTCATGGCCCGCGACGAACGCCTGGCCCGACGTCGGCAGCAGGAGCGTCGCGAGGATCTTGATCAGCGTCGTCTTGCCGGCGCCGTTCGGACCCAACATCCCGAACAGCTCGCCGTCCCGAATCTGGATCGACACTTCGTCCAGGGCCGTCACGGGACCCAGGTGGTCTTCGCCTTCACCGGTGGCGCGCTTGCGGCGAATCCGCCGTTTCTTCTTGCCCGCGAAGATGCGGGTGAGGTCACGGGTCTCGACGGCGTATGGCATGGGAGACGGGGTCCACTCGCTCTCGGACCGGGCGCGGGCGTCCGCGGGCCTAGACGGCCATCCGCTGCCGGTACCGGGTGACGTACCCGGCGATCCGGTTGCGCATCAGGACGCTCCGCACGTCGGTCAGCTCCGAGACCTTCCTCTTGTTGTTCTCGAAGTCGTCCGTGAATTCGTTCGGATAGAGCTTCGCGAGTTCGATCGCGACTCGCTTGATGTACGTCGGCCGGATATTACCCAACGATTCACTCCGCGTCAGTTCGAGGGAGCGCTCCAAAGGGTGTGTGCTAAATAAAGGTTCGGAGGAGAACGGCGACGCGAGCTCGTTTCGCGGGGCCCGCTGAGCATCGCGAGTCCTCGCCGGACTGTGCGGGGGTTCTGTCAAGCGATACTCGA
>VBMB01000078.1 GCA_005878525.1 Methanobacteriota archaeon | reverse complement strand
GCGGCAAATCCGCGACACCGAATGGATGGTTCCGGGCGGGGAGACCGCGCAAGCCGTGTGGACGTAGGGCGTTCAACCTCGACATGTCAACGGCGCCCGCGCACCCTTGAAATAGCCGCGGCCTCTTTCGTGCGATGTGGTCCGGACGTATGCGGAGGCGGGCGTGAGCCAGGACGAGAAGGCCGCGCACATCGCCGCCCTCGTGTCCGCGCTCACCTACCGCCGTCGAGGGCTTGGCAAGCCGCTCACGAAGATCGGACATTTCACGGGCCTCGTCGACTTCGGCGCGTACGCGCTCTCCCTGTGCACCGACAGCGTCGGGACGAAGGTCCTCGTGGCCAAGGAGATGCGCCGCTGGGACACGATTGGCATCGACTGCGTCGCGATGAACGTGAACGACATGATCTGCGTCGGCGCCGAGCCGATTGCCTTCGTCGACTACGTCGCGATCGAGTCGTACGACCGCGAGGTGGCCCGCCAGATCGGGGTCGGGCTGAACCGCGGAGCCGAGATGGCGAACGTCTCGATTATCGGCGGGGAGATCGCCGTCGTGCCCGAGCTCGTGCGCGAGTTCGACCTCGCGGGTACCTGCTTCGGGGTCGTGCGGAAGTCGAAGATCGTGGACGGCCGGTCGATCCGGGCCGGAGACGTCATCGTGGGCCTGCCGAGCCATGGGATCCATTCGAACGGCCTGACCCTGGCCCGCGGCGTCCTGCGCGATGCGTCCCTCACCGTGTTCGACAAGGTCGGCGACTCCGGGCGTCCGTGGGGAGAGGAACTCCTCGAGCCGACCGCGATCTACGTTCGGCCGGTCCTGCGCGCCCTCCGACGGGCGAGGGTCCACGGGATGGCCCACATCACCGGAGGCGGGCTCCGGAATCTCATCCGCCTCAAACCGAAGCTCGAATTCCGGATCACCGAACCGCTCGACCCGCCCCCGATGTTCCGCGAGCTCCAGGCGCTCGGCGGAATCGAGGACCGGGAGATGTATCAGACGTTCAACATGGGGATGGGCTTCGCGGTTATCGCTCCGGAACCAGAGGCGAAAGCCCTCATCCGTTCGTTGCGCCCTGACGTGAACGCCCGGATCGTGGGAGAGGTCGTTCGCGGGGTCGGCGTGTCCCTTCCGTCCCTCAGCCTCGCGTGGACGAGTTACTGAGACGATCCCATGGTCGCGCGGCGCAAAACGAAACGACGCCCGCCTCCCGCGCCGAAGGCGGCCGCGGTCGTGGGGACCTCGGCGAATGCCACCGGAAGTGGCCTTCGACTGGACGTCGTCACGGCGGCTCGCGGCCTCAACACGGACGAGTACCTGAAGCGCCTCGGGTTCCCCGGGGAGCCCCCGTTCACGCGCGGAATCCGGGCGACGATGTACCGCGGTCGCCTGTGGACGATGCGTCAGTACGCCGGTTTCGGCACCGCGAAGGAGACGAACCGGCGGTTCAAGTACCTCTTCGCCCAGGGGAACGAGGGCCTCAGCGTCGCGTTCGACCTGCCGACCCAGATGGGGTACGACAGCGACGCGCCGATGGCCCGAGGCGAGGTGGGGCGCGTCGGCGTCGCGATCTCCTCCGTCGAGGACATGCAGGCGCTCCTCGAGGGCCTGCCCCTCGATCGGGTGAGCACGAGCATGACGATCAACGCGACCGCCGCAATCCTGCTCGCCCTGTACGTGGCCACCGGAGAGGCGCGGGGGATCGCCCGCCGGTCGCTTCGGGGGACGGTCCAGAACGACATCCTGAAGGAATACATCGCCCGGTCCACGTACATCTACCCGCCCGCGCCTTCGATGCGCCTCGCCCTCGACGTGATCGAGTTCTGCTCCCGCGAGGTGCCCCGGTGGAACGCGATCAGCGTGAGCGGCTACCACATTCGGGAGGCGGGCTCGACCGCGGCGCAGGAGATCGGATTCACCCTCGCCAACGCGATCGCGTACCTGGAGGCAGCTGTGTCCCGAGGCCTCGACGTCGACGCGATCGCGCCCCAGATCTCGTTCTTCTTCAACGCGCACATCGACCTGCTCGAGGAGGTCGCGAAGTTCCGCGCCGCCCGCCGACTCTGGACCTCGATCATGGCGGAGCGATTCCACGCGAGAAAGCCGGAGTCCCTCGAGCTGCGATTCCACGCCCAGACCGCGGGGGTCGCGCTCACGGCGCAGCAGCCGGAGAACAACGCCGTCCGGGTGGCGATCCAGGCGCTGGCCGCGGTCCTGGGCGGCGCCCAATCGCTGCACACGAACAGCATGGACGAGGCCCTTTCCCTCCCGTCGGAGAAGGCGGTTCGGGTCGCGCTCCGGACGCAACAGCTCCTGGCGCACGAGAGCGGCGTCGCGAACACGGTCGATCCGGTCGGCGGTTCGTTCACGATCGAATCGCTGACGGATCGGCTCGAGGCGGAGGCGGCGGACCTGATTCGAGAGACGGACCGCCGCGGCGGGATGCTGAAGGCGATCGAGACCGGCTGGGTTCAGCGCCAGATCGCGGATTCGGCGTACCGGGTCCAAGTCGAGCTCGAGCGCGGCGAGCGGACGATCGTCGGGGTGAATGCGTATGTCGAAGGGGACGAGCGAGTCCCGGTCCAGAAGACGGACCCGCGGCTCGAACCGGAGCGCGTTCGACAGGTGCGTGCGTTCCGCGCGAAGCGAAACCAAGGGGAGGTCGACTCGCACCTCCACCGCCTCGAGGACGAAGCCCGGTCCGACGGGAACCTGGTGCCGGCGATCCTGGATTCGGTCCGAGCGAAGGCGACGCTGGGCGAGATCAGCGATGTCCTGCGGACGGTATTCGGTATGCACAAGCCGAGGCAAGAAGTATGATCGGACCCGCCCATCACGTCGGCGTTGCGGTGAAGAGCCTCCAGGAGGCGCTCGAGGGATACCGTCGCCTCGGGCTGGAGCCGGACTTCACGGAGGAGGTCCCGTCGCAGGGCGTCCGGGTGGCCTTCCTCCGCACAGGGGGCGTTCATGTCGAGCTCCTCGAGTCCCTCCAGGCCGACGGCACGATCGCACGGTTCATCGAGCGCCGGGGAGAGGGACTCCATCATCTTGCGTTCGCGTGCGAGGACATTCGCAAGGAGATGACCCGACTCCGGCAAGGCGGATTCGAGCTCGTCGACGCAGAGCCACACCCCGGATCGAAGGGCCGGCTCGTCGCGTTCGTCCACCCTCGGTCGCTCCACGGCGTCCTCCTCGAACTCGTCGAGGAGCCTCGGACGCGGTCCGGGAGAACTCAGCGCGATTAGGCTGACCGCCGCGAAGAAGGTTTATCCGAACCGTCCCGGTGTGCGCGGGCGATGAGTTTCGAGGGCGCCGCGATCTCGCTCGGAGCCACGGTGATCAGTCTCGCGTTCGCGTCCCTCGTGTTCGCGCAATGGCTGGGCCGACGCAGACCGTACCAGTTGGCATGGTCCCTGGGATTGGGGCTCTACGCGATCGCGGCCTTCATGCAGTTCCTGGCCGAAGCGTACGGATGGTCCGTCACCGTGTACAAAATCTACTATCTCGTAGCAGCGCCCCTCGTCGCGGTCCTAGGGATCGGCTCGGTGTTCCTCGTCCACCGCCGCGCGGGCATCGGGTTCGCCCTGTACACTGTTGCGATCTTCATCGGATTCGCAGCGGCCGTCGCAGGGGCCACCGTCAACACGGATGCACTCGCCTCCGCGATCCCAGTCGCGGGGACGGCGCTGCCCGACAACGTGAGGATTTTCTCGCCCCTGTTCACGGTTCCCGGAAGCGTGGCCCTCATCGGGGTTGCGGCGTACTCCTATTGGCGATCCCGACTATCGTTCAACCTGTGGATTGGCATCGGAGCGCTGATTGTCGCGGCGGGTGGCTCCCTCGCCCGGTTCAACATTTCTTGGGCCTTGTACGTCGGCGAGCTTGTCGGGATTGCCGTGATGTTCGAAGGCTTCCTCCGGAGCCAGGACTTGGCGAAAGTCTCGAGGCCCGCCCCGGCGCAGACGCCCTCCTGACGCGCACGTTGAAATATCTCCCCGCTCGTCCGACTCGCCGTTGAAGATCGGCGAGGTTCACGACGCCAATCGCAAGACGGTCGGCCGCACGATCCTCCACTTCGACGCGGTCGAGTCGACGAACGAGACCGCGAAGGAACTCCTCGAGTCCGACGTGGAGGAAGGCCTCGTCGTCTGGGCGGACCGACAAGTCGCCGGTCGTGGACGACACGGCCGGGCATGGGCCTCGCCTCTGGGCGGGCTGTACTCCTCATTCATCCTGCGACCGAAGGAGGCGCATGCCTGGCTCTTGGGCCTGCTCATCGGGATGCCGGTCGTCAAGGCACTGCGCCACTTCGGGGTCTTCGCGGGCCTGAAGTACCCGAATGACGCGGTGTATCAGGACCGGAAGATCGCGGGGATCCTCTCCGAGGGCGTCTACCGGCACGATGTATACCACGTTGTGGTCGGCATTGGCGTGAACACGAATGTCGATCTGGAAAAACTCCCGGCCGAAGTCCAGCCGAAGGCCACGACACTGAAGCGAGAAGTGAACCTCTTCGTCGCGAACGAAGAATTCCTCGACTATCTCCTGAACCAAGTCGACGACCTCTATTCGAGATACCGCAACACGCGGATCGAATTCCTCCTTAAGGACTACCGGGGGCAATGCACGACGATCGGGAAGCGGGTCTCCGCGATGATCGGCAAGGACCGCGTGATCGGCAAGGCCTACGACATCGCGACGAACGGAGCGCTCGTAATCGCGGACGACCAGGGAGCAAAGCACGATTTCTTCGAAGGAACCCTTGAGATTCTCAAGTGACGCGTTGGAGGATTCGGTCCCGCACGACGCCGCTCGGGCCATCGAGAGATGCGAAGGATGGGGAGCGCTCCGGTGACTCCGTAGGTCGACGCGCGAAGGATTAATGACACGTGCCGCGTTCGGCGGCCCCATGGTGGGCGATGAGCGCGTGGACGAGCTGCGCCGAAGGAAGGCCCTCTCAAAGCAAGGCGGAGGCAAAGATCGGATCGAAGCGCAACACGCGAAGGGGAAGCTGACCGCACGGGAGCGGGTCGAGCTCCTGCTCGATCCCGGCAGCTTCGTCGAGACGGACGCGTTCGTCGAACACCGCACGACGGAGTTCGGGATGGACGCGAAGCGGTTCCCGGGCGACGGCGTCGTGACGGGCCACGGAGCGATCGATGGCCGGACCGTCTTCGTCTTCTCTCAGGACTTCACGGTCTTCGGCGGAAGCCTCGGGGAGATGCACGCGAACAAGATCGTGAAGATCATGGACACGGCCATGAAGGTTGGCGCTCCGGTGATCGGCCTCAACGACAGCGGAGGCGCTCGGATTCAGGAAGGCGTCATCAGCCTAGGCGGCTACGCGGAGATTTTCTTCCGGAACGTGCTCGCATCGGGGGTCATCCCGCAGATCAGCGCGATCCTCGGGCCTTGTGCCGGCGGCGCCGTGTACAGCCCCGCGATGACGGACTTCATCATCATGGCGAAAGGGACCTCGAACATGTTCATCACGGGTCCCGAGGTGATCAAAGCGGTCACCGGGGAAGACGTCTCGTTCGAAGAACTCGGTGGTGCGACGGCCCATGCCTCCAAGAGTGGTGTCGCGCACTTCGCCGCGTCGGATGAGAGAGCCGCTCTTCGACTCATCCGGAACGTGTTGAGCTACCTGCCCTCGAATAACGTGGACGATCCTCCGATCGTCGCGAGTGACGACGAACCAAACCGGATGGATGCGGAGCTCTCCCGAGTCGTCCCGAAGGAGCCCGACAAGCCGTACGACATGCGGGACGTGATCGGCCGGGTCGTGGACCGCGACTCGTGGCTCGAGGTCCACGCCGATTGGGCGCAGAACATCGTGGTCGGCTTCGCCCGCCTGGAGGGCCGACCCGTCGGCGTCGTCGGGAACCAACCGAAGGTGCTCGCCGGAACGCTCGACATCAACTCGTCGACCAAGGCGGCTCGGTTCGTCCGGTTCTGCGACTGCTTCAACATCCCGCTCCTCACCTTCGTCGACGTGCCTGGATTCCTTCCGGGGGTCGAGCAAGAGTACGGAGGGATCATTCGGAACGGGGCGAAGCTCTTGTTCGCTTTCAGCGAGGCCACGGTCCCGAAGGTCACCGTGATCACGAGGAAAGCGTACGGCGGCGCATATGACGTCATGTGTTCGAAGCACATCCGCGGGGACTTCAACTTCGCTTGGCCGTCGGCCGAGCTCGCGGTCATGGGTCCGGAAGGCGCGGTCCCGATCATCTTCAAGAAGGAGATCGAAGACTCGAAGGATCCGAAAACCCGAGAGAAGGAGCTCGTGCGCGAATATCGGGACCGGTTCGCGAACCCGTACATTGCCGCGAGGATGGGCTACCTCGATGACGTCATCGAACCATCCGAGACGCGGCCTCGTGTGATTAACGCCTTCACCGTCCTTCGGACGAAACGAGAGACCCGGCCGCCGAAGAAGCACGGCAACATCCCGCTGTGATGGGGACCGAATGTTCCGACGGCTCCTGATCGCCAACCGGGGCGAGATCGCGATTCGCGTGGCACGGACCGCTCGCGAGATGGGCGTCCACTGCATCGGCGTGTACTCGGAGGCAGATCGGGGCGCGCTACATCGAGCGGCGATGGACGAAACGGTGGCAATCGGAGGGCCACTGCCCGCGGACAGTTACCTCCACATCGCGCACGTCCTGCAGGCGGCTCACGACTCCCACGCTGATGCGATTCATCCCGGCTATGGGTTCCTCTCGGAGAATCCGACCTTCGCGACACGCTGTGCCGAGGAAGGCTTGGTGTTCGTGGGCCCGCCCCCCGACGCGATGGCCCTCTCGGGCGACAAGATCGCCGCGAGAAAGTCGATGGCCCGCCTCGGGGTGCCCGTCACCGCGGGCGTGGACCGATCGCTCGAATCGGTCGAGGAGGCCCGCGCCGTCGCCGCTGAGATCGGGTACCCGGTGCTCTTCAAGGCGACCGCGGGCGGCGGTGGGATCGGGATGTCTCGGGTCGATCGACCCGCAGACCTCGCGGCGGCGTTCGAGTCGGCCCGAAGCGTCGCGCTCGCGAACTTCGGAAATGCCGACCTGTTCATGGAGAAATACCTCCGCCGGGCCCGGCACGTGGAGGTGCAGGTCTTGCTTGACTCCCGGGACGGGGTAGGATTCGTCGAGCGCGAGTGCAGCGTCCAGCGCCGGCATCAGAAGCTCGTCGAGGAGACCCCGTCTCCCGGAGTGGGACGAAGCCTTCGTTCCCGCCTAATCGACACGGCGGTGAGGGGACTCCGTGGCCTCGGGTATCGCAATGCCGGCACGGTCGAGTTCCTGCTGCACGACGGCCAATACACATTCAACGAGGTCAACGCCCGGCTCCAGGTGGAACATCCGATCACGGAACTGGTGACCGGGGTGGACTTGGTGAGACAACAAATCCGGATCGCCGCGGGGGATGGCCTCGAGATCTCGCAATCCGAACTCACCCGCCATGGGCACGCGATGGAATGCCGCGTCAATGCCGAAGATCCTATCCGCAATTTCCTTCCCTCACCCGGTCGCATCGTCAGCTATCGCGAACCAACCGGCTCAGGCGTCCGGATCGACAGCGGCGTGACGACGGGCTCGGTCGTCCCACCGTACTACGACCCGCTGATCGCAAAACTGATCGTCCACACTCGGAACCGAGGGGAAACGATCCAGCGAATGCGACGAAGCATCGACGCCTACGAGATTCGAGGCGTACAGACGAACCTTCCGTTTCACCGCGAACTCCTCCGGAGGCGAGAGTTCGTCCACGGGGACCTGTGGACGACGATGGTCGCGGACTTGCGGATCGCGGCCCGCCTTCGGAGCCGCGGCCCGTGGGAGGAACGCGTTGCCGCGATTGCTGCGGCTCTGGTCGCGAGCGGTCAGGTGGCCCGCGGGGCGACGTTCCCGATCGAGCGGCCCTCGGTCGCGAAGTGGGCGCTCGTGGGGCGAAGGGAACGGCTTGAGGGAGGTGGCCATGCGGTTTCGCCTCGACGTCGATGGTGAGCGTCGGGAAATCGAGGTCGAACCGATCGCCGGAGGCTTCGTCATCCGAATCGACGGCGCAACGTATCGGGCTCGGGCGCGCCCCCACGCGGACTTCGTCGACGTTCGAATCGGCGCGAAGCAATATCGCCTCCGAGTCCAAGGGAACGAGGCGATCCTTGGCGATGAAGTCCACCGCCTACGGATTGCCGACGTCTCCGAGGAACGAGGCGCTGGGATCGAAGGTCGGCCGACTGGCAAGGGTGCGGTCGTGGACGTCCGCTCATCGATGCCCGGCCGCGTCGTGCGCGTGGCCGTTGCAGCTGGAACTCACGTCCGAAGGGGCCAGACGCTCGTGATCCTGGAGGCGATGAAGATGCAGAACGAGATTCCGGCGCCCGGGGATGGCGTGGTGCGTCAGGTCGCGGTCGCGGAGGGCGAGACGATTACCGCCGACCGGGTCGTCGCGTCGATCGAGCTGGGCGCTCCGGCGGCGTCGTGAGCAGGTGTCGGAGCCGCTCCTTCTTCGATCGAAGGTAGCGAACGTTCGTCGCCGTGACCGGCACCTGGAGCGGGATGCGTTTCGTGACGTGGACACCGTACGCGCGAAGCTCCTCGATCTTCGCGGGGTTGTTCGTCATGAGCTGGATCGACGTCACCCCGAGGACCCGGAGCATGCAGGCGGCACACTTGTAACTCCGAAGATCCGCGGGGAAGCCAAGGACCCGGTTCGCGTCGACGGTGTCGAGACCGTGGTCCTGAAGGTGGTACGCCGCGACCTTGTTCACGATCCCGATGCCGCGTCCCTCCTGGGCCAGGTACAAGAGGACGCCTTGCGGGGCGCGCCCGAGTCGCTTCATCGCGGCGTCGAGTTGCTGACCGCAGTCGCACCGCTCGGAACCGAAGACATCGCCCGTCACGCATTCGGAGTGGAGGCGCACAAGGACGTCGGGCTTCCCGGCGACGTTCCCTTTGACAAGGGCGACGTGCTCTTCGCCCGTGAACGGGCAGACGAACGCGTGGATCCGGAAGTTCCCATAGCGAGTCGGGAGCCGCGCCTGGCTTCCGAGGAGAATGTTGTCGCAGAGTTCGCCTTCGAAGCGCGACATGGCCCGCCGTTCCGACGGTTCCGGCCTATATAAGAATGCAGGTAGGAACCGCAGCCCGGTACGTTTGGGCGCACCCGCGGGCGGGTTCAGTCCGCCAAATGGGCCGCGATCAACGCCGGCGCCGCCCCGATCGCGGTCGCCGTCTCCAGGGAGAGGCCTCGCCCGGTGAGATCGAAATGGTAGCGGCCGAGGGGATACACGTCGCGGTCATCGAGGCCCCGTGGTCCCAGCCCGAACACGAGCAGAATCGACGTTCCTTGCTTCAGGAGACTCGCCAAGGCGACGGCGTTCGTCGCTTTCTTCGGATCCGGTCGGCTCGTGGTCACGACCGCTTCGCCCAGTTGGGGCGGGAACCCTCGCTTCGG
>VBMB01000077.1:9642-13462 GCA_005878525.1 Methanobacteriota archaeon | reverse complement strand
TCTTCTTCCGTCTGTTCGATGAGGCTCTTGCGCGACCGCTCGGCGGATGGCGTCCGCGCAGGCTCGAAATCCTCGCGAGCGCAATTCTATTTCTGATTGCCTCGACCCACCACTTCACGACGCTGATCATGGGCGCGACCGTGCTTGCCTGGTGCGCAATCCATCTCGTGATCGGCCAGCAGAATCGTCGAGCGAGTATTGCGACCATGCTTCGGGTCCTCGTCCCCGGCACGGCGTTGAGCGTCGTCTACATCCCCTATTTCCTGACCCTCATCGCCACGGACGCGCAGAGCGGTCTGGGGCGCTCGACATCGCCCTCGGTCCTCATCGCCGCCATCACGTTTTCGTGGCAGAGTACCCCCCTGCTCTGGGCCGCGTTCCTCGGGCTTGCCGCATCCTCCTTTCTTCGGCTTCGGCGGTCAACTTCATTCGCCCCCACAATGTGCGCCATCGCCCTCACGCCGTTCCTCCTCGAGCTAACGGTTCTCGCCTCGCACCCCGTGCGCACGTTGTTCTTCTTGGAATTCCCCCTCGTGTTCCTCGGCCTCAGCTGGTTGAACCGCCGCGAACCGTCGACCGCCCTGCGGTTCTCCCGTGGCCGAGTTGCCGCAATCGCGAGCACTTCATGCGTCGTTCTCCTCGCGGTGGCGCTTGTCGTGCTGCCCGGATCCGGCGAGGCGAGGATGGTGGCCGGGATCGGCAACTACCATTCATTCATGAACGTCTACACGATCGGCGCATTCGACTGGGTCCGAGCCCACACGGCGACGACCGCCACGTTCGCCGTCGACGCGGCACCTTCGGCGGCGTACAACAACCTCTGGATGGGGCTTGCGACCGGGTGGTGGCTCGAAGGCTACGCAAACCGGAAGGCAATCTACGAATCCAACCTCCCCCTCCTCCCGTTCTCTGCACGATGGGACAACGTGCGCGACGCAAACCGTCTGTTCGCAGGCGATACGGTATTCGAAGACGGCGTCCTCCGGGTGGCTGACGGTTTCCCGTTCGACGACGCGGCCGCACCGAAGGTGTACACGGGGTATTTCCTCGACTTTCACGATTTCGTTGGGTTCGCCGTACCCCGCTTAGTGAACTCGACGACAGTATCGGGGAACTATTCCGGGCCCGGATTCACGGCGACCCGAATCGCGGTGTACGATTACGCGTCAACAACTGTTTCGCTTAGCCTGACATTTGCGTTCGTCCCCGCTTCTCCGTGGGACGCATTCGAGATGACCATTCGCGTTCCCCCTTGGACCCAGCTGAACCTGGCACGCCTCGACCAACAGACGATCGACGCCCAGATCCCGGACGTGGCTGGGTCCGGAATGGAGGCCGGGAGCATCGCGTTCGTCTCCTCGAACCTGAGCAGTGCCACGGAGGTCCCTCAAATCGGATCTCCGGGAGAAATGGGTGTCGGCTTGCGCTGGAAGATTCTCAATTCCGCCGCTACGTTTGAGGGTCGGATCTTCCTCACGAAGTTCCCGACCTCGGGACCACCCCGCCACGCCCCCTTCATGAAGAGCGCCGACCAGATCCTATCGGAGCGCGCCATTGACTTCCTATTCATCTCGAGGGACTCGATTTCCGACATTCAGAGATTCGATCGGCAGGCCAGTCGCTTCGAGCGAGCATTTGCCAACGCGGGCGTTGTGATTTTTCGGGTGATTTGATGCGTAACGAGCTGGAGGACGCTCAAATACAATCGGAGGGTTCGCTGGCGCCATGTGTCGGATGATGGGTGTCGTGAGCCAGGGGCCCGTATACTACGATCTGTTCGAGGAGTTCGCCGACCTGGCCACGCAAGGAATGTGCCCATCGGCGCACCGGATGAGCGCGGTCACAAAGATGGATGGAGCCTCGTGTGCTTCAAGAACGGGGACCCGCAGTATCACGCGCGGGACGCCGGCTCGGCAGCTGATGCATCGAAATACTACGGGACCGCGTGGAAAATCGCAAAGCTCAACATCGAGCGAGCGTCTGGGCAGAGTTTGGTTGTCATGGGTCACCTCCGGCGCGCGAGCGCTCCGGCCAAGGTCGCGCATAAGTTTTCTCACCCGTTCGTTGAAGCCCGAGACGGGATTACCTGGGCCTTTCAACACAATGGCTCCCTCGTCAACGGCCCGGAAAGTCACGACAAGATCGACTCGCAGATCATATTCGGCATGATCTTGGATTCTCTCGACGGACGCTCGCCCGAGGCGGTAGCGAAAGCCACCGGCGGTGCACGGGCAACTGCCATCGAGAAGTACGGCGGATTCACAAGCCTGAACTTCATGTTGTCCGACGGCCAGTCGCTACACGTTTACCGGGACTTCCAGACGAATGGGCAATACTACACGATCTACCTCGACAATTTCGGGGAGATCGTGGTCGCGGCGTCGGAGCCGATCCTCGCAATGAAGGCGGACCCGATTCCGCGGGGAACCCTGCACACGATCGGTCCCGACCTCCAACTCCAAAGGTTCGAAATAGCGTGACATCACGGCTCCCTCCCTCTCGGGAATGTTGGGTCGGCTTCCGATGGACCTAGAAATTTGGTGCTGCCCCGTTTGCCTTGCGCCGCTCTCTCCCTCCGATGTCGGGTTGCGGTGCAGTGTCGAGGGACGAGCCTTCCGCGAGTTCGGTGGCCTGCATGTGCTGGTTCGACCGGATCAGGAGGATCTGCTTGATGATGGGGCAGGGCTCGCGATGGCATGGAAGCGCGGGGAATGGGCTCTGAATCGCGACGAAATCCTGCGGCTTCCGCATCTGCGGCGGCTTGGGTGGCGGCAGAAGGCGAGAAGTCTCCAGGCACTGCTCGCACTCCTGGGCTCTCCAATGAGGCGTTGCGTGGGTGACCTCGGCGCGGGGACCGGTTGGCTCTCGTATCGGTTGTCAGAAGCGGGGTTCCGGTGTTTCGCTACCGACATCTCCGGGGACCCCCAAGTCGGACTTGGCGCTGCCGGGATTTTCGACACCACGCCTTATCGCTTCGAACGCGCGATCGCGACTCTCGATCACTGGCCCTTTCAATCAGGTTCCCTTGACATAGCGGTATGCAACGCCTCCCTGCACTATCTCCCGGAGATCCGACCGGCCCTCTCGGAGGCTGCGAGAGTCTTGCGGCCCGACGGGGTCCTCATTGTGATGAACGAGCCCGTACACGAAGACCCACGCAGCGCTATCAAGGCCTCTGAAGATTATCGGGCGCACCTCAGGGCGCTCGGTGGCCGAGGAAAGCTCGTCGATTGGCATCGACACTTCGTCGCCTCGGAACTTGAGACAGAGCTGCGACGCTTCTTCCCGATTGTGCAACGCCATAATCCTGACTACGGGCGTCGGTTTTCAGTTATCCGCAGACTCAAATCCGTGCTGCTGGGGATGGAACTGGCTTCGTTCCCGCTGTTGGAGGCGCGAGCGCGCTGATCTTCGCCCGCCTGACAAGCCGAGTCGACGTTGATCTCCGACCCCGAAGGAAGGTTCTCCTTGGCGAGAATCGCTAGAAAAATGATAATGACAAACGTGCCCAGGAAGACGATGAGGTTGTGCCAGCGGACCCCGGCCACGGGGCCCCACGCCTGCGTAATGAGGTCATCAAAAGTTGGAATCCGGTTGTCGGGGAAACTCGCCGCATCCACGATTGCGAGGCCGATATGGTCGATTTCGTGCACCACAATCGGAATCAAAGCGATCATGACGGGCCAGAACCATCTCCCCATCCTCACGTGGATTCGCCTGATGAGGACCCGGATTCTTGTCACTCTGATCATCCCCGAGGACGGAGAAGAGCCCGCGCAACGAGACCGGGCTCATCTCACTTTAGAACATTCCTTCGCTA
>VBMB01000077.1:0-9586 GCA_005878525.1 Methanobacteriota archaeon | reverse complement strand
CCGTGGGCACGAAGCGGCAAGACCGGAGGAACTTTCGAGCCATGCGGGCCACGTGAGACGGGAGCCGTTTCGAGTCCGCATGCAGGACCGCTTGCGTCAGGGGAATCGCATTCTTCCAGATGGGTTGGTTGTAGTCATAGAAGGCGGCATAGTTCCCCGTTTGAATCGCAATCCGTTTGTATGTCGCGATGCGCTGTTCTTTCGTGAAGTTCTCTGTCTCAAACGGCAACATCCCATGTTTCATGTCCCACTCGTCTTCGGGAAGGGTCGTGGCATTCCTCTGCACCCAGTCGTAGGCGCCCGTTCCCGGAAAAGGCAAGAGTGTGTTCCATCCGTAGTCGTCGAGGCCAAGCTCCAAGCTAAGGCGGTAGGAAAGCATCGCATTCTCGACGCTGTCCCCTGGGAGACCCAGAATAAAGAAACCGCGGATTCGAATGCCGGCATCCTTCAGGGCCCGGACTGCCTTCCTCACGTCTTGCAGGTGTTCGCCCTTTCTCACCTGGTCAAAGATCTCTGGCACCAAACTTTCAATTCCCAAGGAGACTTCGACACAGCCGGCCTCTCTCATTTTCGCGGCGAGTTCTGAATCGACCCAGCGAGCGAAGATGCCATTGTTGCAAGACCACCTCAGATTCAGTCGTTCCGCAACGAGGCGGTTGCAGAACTCCTTCGCTCGGTTCATCCTCAGAGTGAGGTTGTCGTCTCGGATGTTGAAGGTCTTGATCCGATAGGTTCGGATTGCATGCTTGAGCTCGTCAATGACGTTCTCGGGACTCCGCGCTCTCCACATTCGGTCCGACAGAACGGGGGACAGGCAAAAGACGCAGGTGTACGGACATCCGCGGCTCGTCAGGAGCGGATATGAGTACATCCTCGAGATACCAAAAGGGTGAAAATCGGGAAACGGTAGAGAGTCCAGATTCTGAACTGGGGGACGAGCCTCGTTCGTCACAATCTGTCCGTTCTCCCTAAAGATCAGACCTCGGACCGAGTGTAGGTCGCCATGCTTCTCGATCGTGCTCGCCAATTCCGGAAGTGTTTCTTCCCCCTCGCCGACGACCACCATGCTAAACTCCGGATGCTCGCTCAAGATTCGTTCCTTCACGAGCGATGCGTGGATTCCTCCCTGAACGATCGGACCACCCCAGAAGCTGCGGAGGAAGCGCGCCACCTGAACCGCGCTCTTGAACGCCCACGAGACGCCGGAAATCCCGATGAGGTCGGGAGCAAAGCGCGTGACGGTATCGCCTACGAAAGGGAGGGAGGCTCCGCGGTGAATGTTGTTGAGATCCAAGACTTTGACGATGTGGCCCGATTCGAGGAGGGACGAGCAGAGGTATGCGAGTCCTAGGTTGTACCCTCTCTCTGCCGCTTGGGGATCGACGAGCAAGACTCGCATTCACGAAGCCTCCTTCTCGGCCGCGTACATCCTTCCCAGCACTCCGATTCGGGCGGTGAGGTCAAACACGGGGCGGAGAATCTCGGGATTTGTGAAATGCGAAATCCCAGGCGTTCGGTGAGGCGCGCGACCAAAGCTCCATGTGCCGATGACTCGGAGTCCGACGCTCTTCAGCCGTTCCTGGACCGCAGTACGGCTCAGGAAATTCACATGGATCGGGGGCTGTAGATAAGACCAGTTTGCGACGTTCAAACGAGCGGGGAGCGCCCCCGGATCGCCCGTTTGGAGAAGCAGAATTCCGCCCGGCCGCAAGATTCGATGAATTTCCTTCAGCGCTCCGAAGGGATTGAACAGATGTTCGAAGACCTCGACCGCCGTCACAGCGTCGAACGACTCTTGATCAAACTGCGCGTCCTCGAGACGGCCCTCGAACACCCGGATGCCGGGTGGGTCCGAAGGAGTCCGGTTCGCGATGTCGACCCCGACGGCTTCGAAGTGTCGGCGAGCGCGAAGGAGGAAATCACCCCGCCCGCACCCGAGGTCGAGGAGACGGCCCGTTTTCACGAATTGCATGAGCCTCGAGAGCCGATACTCAGCTTCCCGCCGGCCGTCTTCGCCGTCGTGAACCGGCTGACCCTCGCGGCTATTTGACAGTTGGGGGAATCGACGATAAATCTCCAAGAGTTCAGACTCAATCGGCCGGGGACTCACGTAGAGGCTCGAACAGTCGAGACACCGAACGACCCGGAAGCCGTTCTTATTCGTTTCAAAGACGCTCTCCACGGAGTCGCACCCAGGACAATCGATGTTGACGAGCTCGTGAAGTCCAACCTCGCGCAAGACACTTGCCGTGACGTCGACGGTCAAGCCAGATTCCGCGATCATTGAAGTCCGGCCCCTCGAGCCGGAAGAAGTTTGAATCAATCTTGGAACACCTCGTACGGGTACTTTACGCGCTGCAAGAAGCGCAAACGAGCCATCGCTATCGGGTCCCTGCGCCGGAGCCAATGCGAGAGTGAATAGGCAGCCTTCGTCAGCAATCTCGCGGACTGCTCCAGGCTCCGCAGCAGGCGTTCGTGCCGGCCGATCCACAGGACCATCCTCCCAATGGAATTGGGCGCCGGCTGGGGTAGGTCAAGGACCGGGGCTTCTCGAAGTTGAGGGAAGAAACCATCAATCCACGGATTTGCGCGGATGACTCCTTGGAAGCGCGCGCCGCCCAAGATGGGTCGACAGTGCAGGAGCTCGAATGCCAGGCTGCTGTCCTGCCGAAGGAACGGATCGCATTGACCTCGCGTCCAAAGCACATTGATGCAGATCAGTTTGCGTAGCCCGCGACTTTTTCGATGGCGAATCGCAGCCTGAAGTCCCAAGAGGAGCGCAATCGCATACACGAAGTATTTCGTGCCGTCGAGCACGAACAGGTTGACATCGATGTCGTCGCGCGACTCGAATCCCCCTGAAGCCACGGATCCCGACAAGCCGACGCATTCAACAAGCGGACACATAGCGCTCAGTTCTCGCGCGAACGTTTCGGCGATAGTTCGCGCGTTCCCATTCAAGGATCGGTGAGTCTCGACGCGGCGACGGGACTTTTCCAGAAGGTTCCGATGGGTTCGCAGAAACGCGAAGCCGTCCTCCATGACAACATCGTCCGAGTTGTTCGCAGAGAGAAGGAGGGTAGGCACCGGTACCGCACCACCAAGCAGGTCGTCGGCAAGAGCCTGCAGCGTCGGGGCGTACCCCCAGTCGTGCATGATCTCGAGGGTCCGCTTCGCTCTGACCGCGATTTCCTCGGGAGTCGACTCGTCCAATCCGGATTCAAGAAGCCTTCTCCGACCCCCCGTTGTTGCGGTTACTATCTCAATAGTATTAATGTTTTCCCGAAAGCGCGTTGTCGGCCATGAGGAGGTCCGAAAGGAGTAGCAACCGATGAATCCGTTCCTTTAGCGGCGGATATCGATTGAATATCCCGCGCCCGGCACCGAGGATGCTCAGGCCCCAAGTGGCCTTTGCGGGGATGCCTCGGTCGGCGATTTTCACGAGGGCCGACGCCAACGCAGCCGGCCTGCCGGTTGAGCGCCCGCCCATCTCGTCCGCGAGATACTCACGTTCGCGGTGCACCGCGGGGTCGAAGAACTTGCTGAACGGATCGAAGAAGAGGAGGCGGGATACGACCCGGGAGAAGACCTTGAACTCGGCATCGTGGTGTTTTAGATGCATCAGCTCATGCGCGACAACGGTTTCTATTTCGTCTTTTTCGAGGAGTTTCAGGAGCCCCGTCGAAACGAGGATAGTCCGGTCCTTTCCGCCCACGGCGAGTGCCAGGTTTTCATTCGTCTCCACGATTCGAAGATGGACTGGAGAAACCCCTTCGAATTCGCCGAGGAGATTTACGTAGACCTGCACCCACTCTTCGCCCACGTTGACGTCCCGAGGGGCGAACTTCCGAATCACCGCCGCATTCCCGTACCGCCATACAAGGAGGGAGATGACCCCCGACGCTGCCAGGCCGCTGACGATCGCGCCGAACACGGCGATCGGAACTCCGTTCCGGGCATACGCGACCATCCGCGCTTGAGATATGCAGAGGACGAGGCTTCCTGCAATGAAGGCCCAGAAGAAGATCGAGATTGCGTACAGCCCTGTAAGCAGACTCACCCGAAGCTTCGCATTCCGGGCATTCGTGATGAAGACATACAAGAGGGTCCCGATCGAGGCCCCACACACCGCGAGGACCGTCAGGGCGAGGGGCGAGAGCCAATAGTGTTGGAGAGCTTCGGCAATCACCTCAGCGAGGCTAGCCATCCCGCGTCTCCTTTGACCGCCGTTTCTCGACCTGCGTTCTCAGCGACGCCAACTGTTGCTCGGGCAAAGAACCCGGATTGGCCAAGAGATACGAGACCGCCGCGCCTCCAAAGGTGTCGACGACCCGGTCGATCATGGAGGACATCGCGTTGCGGTAGGCGCGCCCTTCCTTGACTCGATAGTACACCTTCTTTTCGCTCTTCTTTCGGACGGAGATCAGATCCTTGTCGACCAACCGATAAAGAGTCGTCGTCACGCTCGTATACGCGACATCGCGGTCTTTGCGAACCTCCTCGTAGATTGCCCCGGACGTCGCCGGCCCGAGGTTGCGGACCGCCCGCAGAACCGCCAGCTCAAGCTCGCCAAGCTCCATATGACTACTACATCGATAGTAATCTAGTTAAAACTTGTCCAAGAAAGGTGCGGGCCGACGCCATATCAGGCGAGCGCCGAGGCCTGCGTCGCGAGTTCGGAGAACCGCTTCGCCAGAATGTCGAGGGACGCCAACAGGACCGCCTTCGCACTCAGCGAGCCGTCCGTCTCGAACTCCATGACGATCCGCGTCGGGTCGTTTGCCGCCTTCACGGACTCGACCTTGTACTGCTCCATGAACTTCTTGCACGTCTCGCAGTCCGACGAGAGTACGAGGGTCTCTTCCTCCTCCGTCGACGTGGACTGCATGTGGCTCTCGCAGAACGGGACGTTCGGATCGAGGGCGTCCAGCGTCTTGCTCCCGGCCTTCAGGATCGGATAGTACCGATATCCCACGCCGTGCGTGGACTGCCACTTCGCGTGCTCTTTCCCCGAGCCGAGGACCGCGGTCGCGTAGATGAGCATCGCCTGGCCGTCCCCGAGCTTGACGATCGGGATCTTCGAATCCTTCGGCCGCAGCTTCGCGTCGCCGATCGGTTCGAGGTCTGCGGAAGTCACGACCCCGGGGCCGCGCTTGTTCACCGAGTAGATGATCGTGCAGTTCGGGCAACCCTCGCCGTGGCACGTCGGGCAGTCCTCCCGGCGGTTGTATAGAGCGAGGTCCGTCGGGATCGGGACGAGGCCGAGGCGGTGGGCGATCATCTCGTCGAACAGCGGGCCGACGCTTTCGTACTCCTTCCCGTCGTCCGCCCGGATCGGGCCGAGGTGGAACTCGACGTCCTCGATTGCCATCTTCGGGACGTCGGAGACCAGCACCCGGCGGAGCGAGTTCGCGTACGCCGGCTCCGTCTCCTCGAGCAGGAGGCGCATCGACTCATCGGCCTTCGCGAGGACCTTGACCTTCATCTAGACCCGCCTCCCCCGCCGACCGCCTTTCGCCTTCGTCCCATCGTGCGGCACCGGCGTCACCTCTTCGATCCGACCGATCCGCAGGCCCGCCCGCGACAGGGCGCGGATCGCCGCCTGGGCGCCCGGTCCGGGAGACTTCGACTTGTTGCCGCCCGGCGCGCGCACCCGCACGTGGATCGAGTCGATGCCCTTTTCCTTCGCGGCATCGGCCACGCGCTCGGCCGCCTTCATCGCGGCGTACGGCGACGCCTCGTCTTTCGCGGCCTTTACAACCATGCCACCCGTCGCCTTCGTGATCGTCTCCGATCCGGTGATGTCCGTGAGCGTGATGATGATGTTGTTGTACGACGCGTAGATGTGGGCAACCCCCCAGCGCGGCATCGTCTAGGCCCCCTTATCCGGTCCGGGCGCGGGCCCGGGCGTCTCGGGTCCCGGCTCGTCCTCGAGTCCCTCCTCCGCGCCTTCCGCGGAGGGCGGAGTCGGGATCTGGCCGGTCTGCCGGACGGGGTGGAGGTCGCTCGAGATTACGGAGCGTTCGTCGTACGTGATGCCGTTCTCCTCCGTGCGGCTCACGAGGATTCCGGGGATCGTCACGCGGCGTCCTGCGATCGAGACGTGCCCGTGGACAATGAATTGACGCGCTTGACGCGGCGTGAAGGCGAGGCCCTTGAGGAACGTGAGGGTCTGGAGACGTCGCGACAGGATCGCTTCGACGTCGAGCGCGAGGACGTCGTCGAGCGTCGTGCCTTCGAGCGGCAAGAGTCCGAGCCGGCCGAGTCGCCGGAGCAGTTGTTCCCGCTCCTTCTCCGCCTGCTTGTCCCCGGTCCGCACGCGCGCTTGGAGTTCGCGGGCCCGCTGCCGGAACCGCCGCAGGACATACTGGGAGCGCCACAGCTCCTTCTTGTTCTTCAGTCCGTACTTCTTCAGGAGTTCGTTCTCCGCCTTGATGCGTTCGGCCTCCCACGGATGGGACGGCCGCTCGAACTTCGCACGGGAGAACTTCGGATCGCCCAACGACTCACTCCTTCTTCTCCGCCGCCGGCTTCTTCTCTTCCTTCTTTTCTTCTTTCTTGGGGGCGGCTTCCTCCGCCTTCTTGGCCTTCGCGGCCTCGAGGGCGGCCTTCTTCGTCACCCCGACCGTCAGGCCCGTGCGGCCGTTCGACCGGGTGCGCTGCCCGCGGACCTTCTGGCCGGTCTCGTGGCGCACGCCTTTGTACGACCGGATCATCTTCATCAGATTGATGTCGTCCCGCAGCCGGACTTCGACCTCCGCACCGACCAGGTGCAGGTCGAGCCCCGACTCCCAATCCTTCGGCCGGTTCACCATCCAGGGCGGGAACAGCTCGCCGAGCTTGCTCAGGGTCGCCTCGATCTTGTCCGTCTGTTCCTCCGACAGATTGCCGAGGCGTTCCGCGCGCGGCACGCCGGCCAGGTCGGCGACGGCCTCGGACACGCGAATCCCGACGCCCGGGATCGCTGTGAGGGCGTACCCGACCGAGCGCGTCCCGTCGAGGTCCGTGTTCGCCATCCGGACGATGTAGCGGAAGTCTTCTTTCACGCCCTCGAGTTTCTTCGGCGCCCGCGGGGCCTTCGGCTCCTCCTTCTCCTCGGCCTTCTTCTTGGAGGGCCGCGCCGCCTTCTCGGGCGCCGCGGGGGCAGGCGGGCCCTCGGGTTCGGGTTTCGGCTTCTCGTCCGGCATCGGGTTCCCTGGGAGAGAGGTGCTCCAAACTCTGAGCGCTATTTAAGGGTTAAGGAGCGGCGGGCTGGGCCGCCGCCTCCTGCGACCACCCGCCTTCGTACCGGGTGACGAGGCCCAGGTCGTCGACATCGATGCGGGTCGCGAAGTCGCCGCTCGAATAGCGATACCGGTTCGCGCCAGTCCGCGTGTATCGCTGGGCCAACGGCTCGACGGTCAGCGCGGGGAACCGAACCCACGCCGCGGTAACGGCCGACTCTTGCCCGACGGTCAAGTTCAGACGACGGATCGGAATCGTGTTCGTGCTAGGCGAGATTTCCAGATCGACGTCCGTGCAGCTGCGGAGGCGGGCATCCTCCTCGCCCTCGACCCACCAGCGCCCGCCGTCCCGGACGGTCATGTGGAGTTCCCGCCGCACCCCCACACGCTCCAGGGAGACCTCCGCAGCGAGGGTGCGCCACGCCGGATCGCAAACAATCCGGTACCGGACGTGGGCGGGCTCGTGGTCCAAAAGCGCGACGATGTCTCCCTCCAGGTGCCAGCCGCCCTCATCGCCCGAGAGGAGGAAACTCTCCGTCCCGGTTGGTTCGTCGCGGCGCCAGAGGACCGCCCGACGCGGCGTGCGAATCTCCCGGAGACGGGAAGACTTGCCGTCGCCGAGAGACTTCTTCATCGCAAGCGCATGGTCCTCGAAACCGAGTGCGCGGTAGAACCGCCCCGCGTCCACGTTCTTCAAACCGGTGGTCAGGACGAGTCGATCGGCCCCGCGCTCGCGGGCTCGCGTCTCGACGAACTCCAGCAAGCGACGTCCCACTCCCTGCCGACGATACGGTCGTGCGACGAAGAGGTCTGAGAGTTCCGCATAAGGGGTCGAATCGAGGGATGGGACGAGGCGCAGACTCGCGAAGCCGAGGATCTTGCCGGCTCGCTCGGCGACCACGAACGTCTCGATCCCTCTGGCTTGGTCGATTCGTCGTTGGACGGCTTGCGACGTCACGGGCTCGCCGAACCACTGCCCGTAGAACGCCTCGAACAGGGGGACCAATTTCGGCGTATCAGCCTTCGCGACCTCACGGCATTTGGCGTCTTGGGACGTACCGTCAACCCCTTGCCGAGGGCTTGCGCCGGCCGTGGTACTGGACTTCGTAGTAGTCGCGGAACGCGCCCGCGCGGATGGGGCGCCACCACCACTCGTTCGCCCGATACCAGTCGATGGTTTCCGGAAGGCCGATTTCGAACGTCGTCTTCGGCATCCACCCGGTTCGGTCTCGGAGCTTCGTCCAATCGACCGCGTGGCGGACGACGTGGCCCGGGCGATCTGGCACACGCTGCAGGAGAGACTTCGGCTTGGCAAGGGCCTCGAGGATCGCCTCACCAATCTGAAGGATGGATCGCTCGGCGGACGCGCCGACGTTGAAAGTCTCGCCCTCGACCCGATCGGCCTTCAGCAGAAGATCCAAGGCGGCGCAGTGGTCCTCCACGTGGACCCAGTCCCGGGTGTTCGTTCCGGTCCCGTAGACCGGAAGGGGCGTGTCCTCCAACGCGTTCGTCACGAACAACGGGATGAGCTTCTCCGGGTGCTGGTACGGTCCGAAGTTGTTGGCACAGCGCGAGATGACGACGGGCAAGCCGTACGTCGTGAAGTAGGAGAAGGTCAGTCGGTCCGCACCGGCCTTCGAGGCGGCGTACGGACTTTTCGGCATGAGCGGGTCCAGCTCCGTCGATGGACGGCCAGGAGCTTCGCCGTACACTTCGTCGGTTGAGATAATGAGAACCCGGTCCAGTTCGTTCTTGCGAGAGGCCTCCAGAACCGACCAGGTCCCCATGACGTCTGTCCGTACGAAGTCGCCCGCCTCGAGAATGGACCGGTCGACGTGGGTCTCCGCGGCGAAATGAACCAATGCGTCCGCGGACTTCGTGACGCGGTCCATGAGCTTCCGATCGCACACGTCTCCCTGGACGAACGTCAGGTTCCGGTCGTCCTTGTACTCCTTGAGGTTGTTCGGATTCCCGGCGTACGTGAGCTTGTCCACGACGACGACTTCGTCCTTGCCGGCGGCCAATCGGCGGCGCACAAAGCAGCTCCCGATGAAACCCATGCCGCCCGTTACGACCAGGCGCGCCATGATGTCCTCACTTCATCTGGACGTCCCAATCGTACGGGATGTCCTTCGAATCGTAGGGGATGCGGAACTCATCCGGCTCCTTGTAGTTGTACAGCTCGGTGGGGAAGTTCACAAGGTACACCGGTTCGGGTCCGACCGCCTTGAACCCGTGGATCACGTACGGAGGGATCTTGATCAACATGGCGTTCCGCTCGCCCGGAAAGAACTCGTTCACCTTGCCTTTCGTCGGGGACCGGTCGCGATTGTCGTAGCAGACCACTTTCGCGGTCCCTCGCA
>VBMB01000076.1 GCA_005878525.1 Methanobacteriota archaeon | reverse complement strand
GCGTAGCCTTCATGAGCCGTATCCTTGGAGAAACTCAAGCCTCCGTTGACCAGCGTGAGGCTGCCTCCGGAGTTGATGTTAATCGAACCGTCGACCGAGTAGACGATTCCTGTGCACACCTGAGCGGTCGTGATCGTCCAGTCCCCGGTGATGACGCCACCGACCTGGTCGCAGGTTCCGGCCCGCGCAGCGGGGCTGAGTGCCACGAAGGCGGCGAAGAGGCCACCCAGGGCGACGGACCAAATGATCAAACACGTCAGGGCCTTCCCATTCCGTTCGGATCGGCTAGACAACCCAAGACCTCCTGAGGTCGAGTCGGCCGAACGCATCCGGAGGACTACGACCGGTGGGCATGTTGCGCGGGCCATCCGGGGCCTCTTTATAAATAGGTTACCGCGCGATTATCTATCCCGATACGCACCTGTTCTCACGCGGAAGAATAACGCTGGAATATGGAGAGAATGCTTTTATCATCTCACACGGATAGAAATGGCCAAAAATCGCGGAAATTCGACCGAAAAATGTGAGAAAACCGAATGGCCTTGGGCCCACGCGTCGCTCTCGCGTGGACTCGACCACCCGGCTCAGATCACTTTCTTCTTCATGACCTTCTTCACGCTGACGGGGGCCTTCTTCGAGGCCTTGTCGTCGTCGGCCATCCGGTGCCCGCATGCGTAACACATGATCGCATCGGACGAGATCATCGTGCCACACGCCGGACAGGGGATCTCGGACTCTCCCTCCGTCTCCGATGTTTCCTCCGCGGCCGCTTCGTCCTGGAGACGGTGCCCGCACGCGTAGCACATGATCGCATCGGACGAGATCATCGTGCCACACGCCGGACACGCCATTTCGGATTCGCCGCCGGAAGCGGACTCCACCTGGACGGCGACCTTCGCGACGGGTTTCGCCATCTGCGCGACCGCGACGGGCACCTGCGCGGCGGCCTTCGCGACCGCGGGCGCCGGACTGGATGGGACCGGTTGAGGCCGGAATCCCGCGGACGACATCGGCGTCGTGGGCACCGGCTTCACGGAGATGGCAGGCCCTGCAGCAGGCGTCGAAGGCATCGCCTTCATCGACTGTTCTTGGGCGATCAACTGTTTCTCCCGATCGAGGAGCCGCTTCCCTTCCTCCGCGATCTTCGCGCGGGCCGCGGCGAGGTTCTCCTCCTCGGCCGCGAGCTTCTTTTCGCGCTCCATGAGCTCGCGGTTCCGACCGATCTGGGCGTCGAGCGTCGCCTTCTGGTCTTCGAGGAGCTTCACAATCTGCTCTTGCCTCATGGCGATCTCGGTCTTCCGCGCGGCAATGTCCTTCACATGGGTGACCGCCTCGGAGTCACGTCGAGCGATGTCCTCTTCCCTCCGCACGAGCGATTCGAGGCGTTTTGCGAGTTCCTGCTCGCGCGACACCAGCGAGTTCTCCTTCGCGAGGACCTGTTGTCTCGTGGAATCGAACTCCTGCTCCCGCTCGGCAATCGCCCGCTCGCTCTGCTCGAGCTCTTTCTCGCGGGCCCGCAGCCCTTTCTCCCGGCCGACGAGCGAGTCCCTCTCTTCCGAGAGCGAGGTCCGTTCCTGTTCGAGGACCCGGCGGTCTTCCTCGACTTTGGCGGCTTGATCCTGAAGGGCGGCCTCGCGCCCCCTTCGTTCCGCATCCTGGGACTTCAGGCTTTCTTCCACTTTCTTCAGTGCATCTAGCGCGTCTAGGATCGATCCTTCGGCCATTTACGGTGCCCTCCGATGTTCGTGCATGGCGCCGAGCCTCCCAGGCGTCGGCGTCTGAACGTCTCTCATGAATTCCCTCCCGCCTCGAAGATTGGCCCGAGGACGGTGAGCCCGCCTTTCCGGACCTCGATCGCGTGTTTCTCCATCGAGTGATCGACAGATCGCATCTTCTCGACCTGGAGATACCGCACGAGCTTCCCTCGGGACCGGTCCAGTCCCAGCACCACGATGCCATCGACGAGAAACCCCTCGTTTCCAAGGAGCTGACTCTCCCCGTTCGGCGCCCGCTCCATGACCACGAGACAGGTGAGTTCGTTGTCCCGGAGCATCTTGAAGAAGTAGAACATCCTCTTCCGCATGTTGGTTGTGTTCTCCATGAGCGAGTAGAGCGCGCCGAGCGAGTCGAGGGCGAACAGCTTGAATTTGTGGCCGTGCACCTTGCGGTAGTGACCGATCATCCGCTCGATGAAGGCGAGGTAGTCCGTCTGGTCGTCCGGGCCGACGACCGCATCGATCTCCCGGAGGTCCGTGAAGTCGCTGATCTGCATGTTCATCGAGAGCTCGACGCCGAGGGACTCCATGTTCCGTAGGTGCGACTGGACGGTCTCCTCGAGGGTGGTGTACAGCCCGAACTCCCCGGTGTCTTTCAAGTACCGCGACATGAGCGTGTAGCAAAACGAGGTCTTCATCGACCCGGGAGGGCCCGTGACGAGGATGACCTTCGGTGGGACGATGTCGCTCCGAATCACTTTGTCCAGACCGTCGATTGCACTGCGAAACGCCATGGCCGCGCCGGATACGCATCACACGGGGGCAGGGCTCACTTAATCGTTTTGAGGTGATTATCTGGGCTGAGGACTTATCATTCTCTGGACTGAGTCCGGAAAGTCTTTGTACGCAGTTTCCAGATAGAAACGTGTCGACGAGTTCGAGGTGTCGGCTTACGCCAGCGAAGGAAACGAAAGTCTGTCCCGTCTGTGACACTCCAATCGACGCGGACGCGCGCGTATGCCCTTCGTGCCAGACGGACCTGACCTTGTTCGACATCGGCGGGAGCACGGATCCGCTCGAGATGCCCGTCAAGGACGGCCGGAGCATCGACGAGATCCTCGCCTCGATCATGGAAGGCAAGGAAGACCACCGCGAAATCTTCGAGACGCTGAAGAACGTTGCCCGCGAAACCCCGGAATCGGCCGAGGTCGGCGCCGAGGCGAAACCGAGACCCGCCATGGAGGCCGCGGCCGATCGGCAACGGAGTACGAATGCCCCGTGTGCAAGACCTCGGTCCCGGCGGACGCGGACCGCTGCCCGAGTTGCGGGGTCCGTTTCGCGGAAGACGCGCAGACCGCAGCGGCCCCGATGGGGAAAATCCGCGGGCCACCTCCGGTCGTCGAGACCGTCCGGGCGGAGGCCCCCCTGGCACGGTCGTTCACGGGTCCCGCGACCACCGCGAAGCCGGCTCGGAGCCCCCTCCAGAACCGGATCGACCAACTGCGGCGGACCCGGCGGGAATCGGACCGCCGAATTCCAACCGGAGACCGGAAGCTCCTCTACCGCGAACTCCCAAAATTGGTGAACGAGGTGAAGCCTCTCCTGGTCTCGGCCAAACGGATCGGGCTCGAAATCGATGACGGGAAACGGATCATCAACGACGCGATCCAGGCGGGGAAGGGACGCGACATCGAGCGCGCGGTCACGCTCATCGCGGACGCCCGACGCACGCTCGACGTGGCGTTCGTCGACTTCATCGGCGGCCAAATCGACGCGTTCCTCCAAGAACTGCGCGCCGCGAAGGGGGATGCGGGCGTCCAGGCGGCGACCCCGAAGCTCCAAGAGGCCGTCGGTCGGCTGGAGGCGGGCGACTACGACGCGGCCTGGGACCGGCTCCAGTTGGCGCTTGGCACGTTCCAGACCGATGCGAAGGACTTCCACGAGGCCCGCCAGATGATCGATGGCGGCGATCGCCTCGCGCGCGAGGCGCGGGCCATGGGGTTGGACCTCCGCGACGCCGAGCGACTCCTCCGGCAAGGCCGCGAATCGCTCGACCGGCGGGACGCCTCGGGCGCCCTCCGGTTCGGGAAGCAGGCGCAAGAGCGCATGAAGCGAGACGTCCCGGCGTTCGTCCAGGAGGAGATGCGGAAAGCGCGCAACGAACTGCTGGACTTGAAGGTGCGAGGCAACGACCTCTCCCGACCCATTGGAATCCTCAAGGACGCGAGCGCCCATGTGAAGCAGGAATCCTGGGGAGACGCGCTCCGCCAGATCCGCGAATTTCACAAGGCGGTTCGAAGTCTCGGGTAAGTCCTTCGACAATCACGGATACCGGATGACTTCCATCTCTCGCTCGAGCGTCTTCAGCTCTTGGTCCTTCAAGGTCGCGGGCCCGAGCGAGATGATGAACGCGTAGCGGCTCTCGGAAATCGCATCCAACAGCCGCCGCACGAACATCAACACGGCGTCGAACGAGCTGTTCGAAACCAGGTATTCGATTCCGTCCAAGAGGATGGCGCCGCGGGTCTGCTTCCCCATGAAGTCCTCGATCTCGTAGACGATTCGCTCGAGCGCGGGGGCGATCGTCTCCTCTGCAGAGCCCTCGCGGTCCGTGAGCCATAGGACGCGTTCCGTCGGCAAGTCGTGGGCCTGCCGCACGCGTTTCGGGTTCGTGCGGGTGATGACCAGGCCGCCGCCCCCGCCACCGAGGAAATCCGTCAAGAGGCGGAACGCCCGTGCGGGTCGCTCCTCCTCTATCAGGTAGCTGCGGCCTGGTGTAAGTTCGTGGGTTGCCGTCGCCGAGCTCGGCGGACGGTCGGCCCGCTCGTCCGCGATCCGCTCATGCAGCGGTTGCGGGATCGGTTCCGCGGTCGGTTCCGCGGTCGCACCGGACAAGACTTCGCGGGCGAGATCCTGGGTGAGCGGGCGATGCATCAACGACGAGAACGCGACGACCCGATTGAAGGCCCCGCCGAGCTCTCGGACGTTGTTCGCCACGAGGTTCGCGATGCACGTCAGCACTTCTCCCTCGATGGCGACGTTCTCGTCGCGGGCGCGACGCTCGAGGATAGTCACCCGCATCAGGAGGTCCGGAGGCTCGAGGCCGGCGACGAGCCCCGATTCGAAACGAGAGATCAGGCGCTCATCGAGGTTCGGGATCGCCTTCGGGGCGCGGTCGCTCGCCAGGACGATTTGCTTCTGCGTGTCGTGCAAATCATTGAACGTGTGGAACAGTTCCTCGTGAACCTCCGGCATGCCACTCAGGAACTGGATGTCATCGATCAGGAGGCAATCCATGCCGCGCATGCGCTCCCGGAACGCGGACAAGGTGCCGACCTCCTTCGCGTTGGCGAGGCTCGACGCGAACGTTTCGCAGGTCAGGTACAGCACTTTCGATTCCTTCGCATGGGACGCGACATAGTTCCCGATCGCATGGAGGAGATGGGTCTTCCCGAGGCCCGGGCCAGACGTGATGAGGAGCGGATTGTACTCCTTGGCCGGCTGCTTCGCGACCGCGACCGCGGCGCCGTGGGCGAACCGGTTGCTCTCCCCGACGATGAACGACTCGAACGTGTACGTCTGGACGAGATTCGTCGCCGCATCCCGCGCGGGCGGCGATTCTTCGAGGACCTTCCGCGCGACGTCTTCGGTCGAGTATGGACCGGGCTCGGGCCGCAGTGCCTGCTGCTGTTTCATCACGAGATCCAGGACCTTTCTGGTGCGCTCTTGCGAGTCTCGCCCTCGCTCCAGCTCGACCTGGCGACGCGCTTCGATCTGGCGCAGGCTCTCCACCGCATCCCGGAGGCTCTCGACCTCCGTGTCGATGTCGGGGTGTCTCACGGGGTCCTTGAGTCTCTCCCGGAGAATCGCGGCTCGGGATTCGAATCCGGAAACATCGAGGCCGGCCAACATCTCGCCGACGGCTTCGGCCTTCTTCACGCCGTCGCGCATCGCGACGACGGACGCCGCGAGGATCGACGGTTCCGCATCCAGGTTCGATTCGACGGAGGAAACGTCGTACCCTTTGTCCTTCCACGCGCGGATCTGCTTCTCGACTTCCGACCGTTCCATCGTCTGCGGGATCTTGGTCTTCTTGACGATCTTCGCGGGCCGTTCGAGGATCGAGTCCGCGTATTCTCTGACCAAACCGTCCATGTCCACTCGGGCGTGGAGCTCCAGGATGCACGACTCGTCGTACGAGTCCTGCCACACTTTCTTCAGCGCGCTCCGCCCGCGGTCTTGTGTGCCGTCCCGATGGTACAGGCTGGCCTCGGGGTTCCCGCCTCGGAGGAGGACGATTCCCTCGGACCGTTTCCCGCTCCCGCCCCGAACCGTCCGGACGTAGCCCGAGAACGAGTACTTCTTCAGATCGAGCAGGAGCTGCTTGAGCGCGTTGGGACCGCCCCGCGTGGTACGGATGAGTTTTCCCTCTGGAAGGAGGAGGTCCTGCGGCGTAGAGGTCCCTCGGTGGCGACGGCCCATTCCCGAGGCCCCTCTAAAAAGGTTCCAACCTAGTTTCCTCGTTTGAGAACCGTGAGGCATCCGCCGCAGCGGTCGACGCGCACTCGCGATGCGAAAGGACTATTATGCTCCGGGATTTTGCGTCGTATGCCGATGGCCCGGGACTTCTTCACGATGGATGATTTTGACCTCTCGGACCGCACGGTCCTCCTGCGAGTGGACATCAACTCTCCGATCGACCCGGCGACCGGCGAACTCCTGAACGATGCGAGGATCCGGGAGCACCTGCTCACGATCCGGGAGCTGCGAGGGGCGAAGGTCGCGTTGCTCGCACACCAGTCGCGACCGGGAAAGGACGACTTCACGACCCTCGAGGTGCACGCGGAGCGGATCGGCGCACTCCTGGGACGCACCGTACGGTACGTGCCGAGTCTCTTCGGTCGGCCCGCGATCGAGGCGATCGAGTCGATGCACGTCGGGGACGTCATCGTGCTCGAGAATACGCGCTTCTATTCGGAGGAAGAAGCGCTCGCGGACACGAAGCTCGAGAAGATGGCGAAGACCCACATCGTGAGCCGGCTCGCGCCCCACGCGGATTTCTTCGTCCTCGATGCGTTCGCCGCGGCCCACCGGGCGCAGCCGAGCCTCGTCGGGTTCTGCGAGGTGCTGCCCTCCCTCGCGGGTCGCGTCATGGAGCGCGAGCGGCACATGCTGGAGAATGACGTCGTGGACAGCGTCCTGACGTCCGGGGGCGTCGCGAACCTGTTCCTCGATGCCGCGGGAATCGACCCCGGTAAGCCGACGACCGACTTCATGCGCCGAGAGGTCGAAGACTACGACGCGCACCGGGCGATGTGCAAAGAACTCCTCGCGCGGTTTCCCGGACGGATCCTTCGGCCCATGGACGTGGTCCTGAATGACGACGGCGTGCGGAAGCCCGTCCCGGTGTCCGATCTACCGGCGAAATGGCCCGTGTACGACATCGGACTGGACACGATCGCCCATTACGTCGACGAGATCCGCCGCGCGAAGACGATCTTCGTCAACGGTCCGGCGGGCGTGTTCGAACTCGAGCCGTTCTCAGTCGGCACGCGCGAGCTGCTCACCGCGGTCGCGGAGGCGGACGGCTTCTCGATCGTCGGGGGCGGTCACACCGTCGCCGCGGTCGAACAGTTCGGGTTGGCGGACCGGATCGATCACGTGAGCACCGGAGGCGGAGCCCTCATCAATTTCCTCGCGGGGAGAGAACTCCCGCTCGTCACGGCGCTCAAACATTCGTATAAGAAGTTCGCGGAGACCAAGAAATAGGCCGGTCGCCGGCCGCTCGCGAACCCGATATATACGCGGAGGCTTTGGCCTCCCCATGGTCCGTCTGCGCAGGCCGCCGGAGTGGGGTGTCGACCCCGTGCCGCAGGCGTTGCGGGTCCTGCGAACCTTCGACCTGTTCGTGCTGTGGTCGAGCCTTGGCGTCGGGCTCCTCGTCCTCGCCGCGGGGACGCTCCTCGTCGGCGTTGGCGGCTTCGGGTTCGGCCTGACGCTGTCCGAATCCGCGGTTGTCGCCTTCGTCGGTTCCGTCCTCGGGAGCGTGATGCTCGCCGCCGCGGCGCACCACGGGAGCCGCGCGGGCGTCCCGACGATGGTCAGCCTCCGTCCGATCCTCGGCCGACGAGGGTCGTACATCCCGACGGCGCTGAACGTGTTCCAGCTCCTCGGTTGGGCGGCATTCGAACTCCTCGTGATGGGGATTGCGGCAGCGACGCTCGTCGGGAACGTTTTCGGGCCGTCCACCGCCGCTCTCTTCATCCCGATTTTCGGTGCAGTCGTCGCGGCGCTTGCCCTCGGAGGCCCCCTCGCGGTCATCCGGGCTTGGCTCGAAAAGTTCGCGATCTGGCTCGTCTACGCGTCGACAGCCGCGATCGCGATTGCGCTGATCCTGAGAGGACCCGACCCGGGCGTGCGATACGCGCCGCAATACTTCTCGGGGACCGCTTCGATCCTCCTGGCCCTCGACCTCGTGATTGCGATGCCCGTGTCTTGGTGGCCGCTAATCTCGGACTACAACCGGTTCGCGCGATCCTCGAAAGATTCGCTGATCGGGACCGCCGCGGGCTACACGATCGCGAACACGGTGTTCTACATGCTCGGTGCCGGGCTGATGGCGCTCGGAATCGCGCTCGGCCAGCCGAACTTTCTGGCGGTCATCGGCTTACTTGGCCTGGGTGCGTTCCCGCTCCTCATTATCCTCGTGGACGAAACGGACAACGCGTTCGCGAACGTCTACTCGACTGCAGTTTCAATCCAGAATCTGGCGCCGAGGCGACGGCAGCTGACGTTCATTGCCGCCGCGACCGTCGTCGCGATGGCCGGGGCCGCGTTCCTCTGGAACCGTGGCGAGGGGATCGGAGGCGGATACGAAGGGTTCCTGTTCCTGATCGGCGGTTTATTCGTGCCCCTCTTGGGGGTCGTCATCGCGGATTCGTTCGTGGTGCGTCGGGGGACTTACGCGCCCGGGGAGTTCTTTCAGGGTGCCCCGCCGTGGAGATGGTCCGCCTTTGCGAGTTGGATTCCGGGTGCCGCCCTGTATTTCGTGATTGTGGCCTTTGCGCTCCCGATCGGCGCGACCCTGCCCTCGTTCGCTCTTGCGGCCGGGCTCCACATCTTGCTATCCCGCCTGGAGTCTGCGCTGACGAGGCCGACGTCGGTGGCGGCCAGCGGCGAGCCTTGAACCGGGCCTACGGTCCGGCGCTCAGGACTCCCAGGCAACGACAACCTGCGGCAATGGAGCGAGCGTCCCGTCGCTCCGGGTGTACGTGGTCAACGTATCATCCGTGAAGATGATCGCTGCCTTGCCGCTCAACGGATTGATCGCAACTTCAAACAGGTCGAGCAGATTCCGCGTGCCTCGGGCGCAGCCGGTTCCGAAGGCGCAGATGACCCCGATGTGGTTCGGCTGCGAGGACACGGTGGCCTGCGTGAAATGCGAACCGTCGTCGGTCGTCTGGGCGAGGTATGTATTCCATACGGCCGTCGGATCGTCCTTGCTCGATGCCGTCGTGCCATAGAACACGACGTCGACCTTGCCGCCAAACGCCGCGATCCATGGGAAGACCGCCGTCGCGGCATCACCGGAGTTCACCGAAACGGCCGAGGTCCAGCTCATCCCGTGGTCGGAGGACGCCGCGAACCAAACCGCCTGGGCGTCGGACCATGCGGCGTACAGCTTCCCGTTCGTCGGATCGACCGCGAGGGCGGGGAAGACGTTGTTGAGTGCGGTGTTGACCGGCGCGTGGAAGACGATCGTCGGATTCCAGGTATGACCCTTGTCGACGCTTCGCGAGACGACGATGTTGTTGAAGTTTGCACTCGTCGCCTTCTGGTGGCCGCCCTGTCCCGCGGCGTAGATGGCGAAGACGGAGTGCGTGGTCGGATCCGCGACGATCGGGCCTTGGTCGTTGTTGAATGTGGACATGGCGGTCAGGTCGCCTTGGCCCGGTATCGGATCGCCGACCCGCGTCCAGGTGAAGCCATCGTCGTCCGATCGCCACACATGAATCAAGGTGCTCGAGCCGCTGTCGTGATACGAGAGGTAAACCGTCGCACCATCCGAGGTAATCCACGATCGGTCCACCTGGGTCGTGTCGAGGATTTGCGCCTCGCAGTTCGCGAAGTTGTTGGACGTGTCCGCGTTTCGGCAGGTAATCGCGGAGACGCCGAATCGAGCGGCGTTGAAAGGCGGGTTGATCAAGGCAATCAACGAGGTGAAGTGCAACGTACCCGTCGACCCGATGTCCGCGTCCGCATCCTCGCCTCCCAACTGCCCGGAGACGATTCCGTTGTCGGGGATCCCTTGGAATGCGGGGGATGAGCCGAAGGCGGTTTTCCACACATTCGTCCCGAATGTGATCCATGAGAGCGAAGTGAACACCGTGGTTCCGTCCGGCCCAATCGTGACTGCGGGCTCGCTGCTCCCGCTATTCAGCAACAACGGGGTGTTCGAGAACGTGAGCGAGTTCGTAGGAACTGGTTTCACGGCACTCACCGTCGAGCTGAGCATGCAGAGAGAGACAGCCACAACGAACAACGCAATGAAGGACCACCGCACACGACGCCCTCCTCGAGCAATCCCGGCGAATGGGAGGGCCCGACAAATACCTTTCGCGAACGATCGAAGAGTTGTCCGAACCTGGCTTGCGTTATCAGGTGTGAGATTACCGATGCCTATGCGAAACGTAACGCTGCAGATTCTCGTTCGAAACCTGGCCGCTCAGGCCGCGACTCTGGAGCGGAGCACTCCGGCTCGGCAACTTCGACGGTCAAAGCGCCACGAGCTGGATGCGGTGCGTGAACCCCCACTCCGTGAGGGCCCGTTGAACGGTGGGCTCGCAGCCCTTCGGAATCCCGAGGACGAGCTTGTATTCGGACGGGAGGCTCCCACAATAATTCAGCAACTCGTCTTTCGTATCCGGTGTCGCAAAATCCTCGCAGAGCTTTGCTTCTCCATACACGATCTTGGCGAAGTAGTCCGCTTGAACATCCGGCACCATGTCGGCGACCGGATCCGCGGGAGTCTTGACGTTCGAGAGCCCCTGGGTCGTGAACCAATCGGCCAGAGCTTTTCGCATCAGTCCATGCTCGGCACTCTCGGTTTTCCCGACCATACGGGGGACAAGCCAACGGCTCGGACATAAAGGTATCCGGGAGGGCGCCGACACAGTCGCCCACCGATGCGACGGGGCCTTCGAACGGTCTCCATGGGCCGAGCTTATTACCTACTCGCTCGATGGCGCGGCCGGTCCATGAGCGCGCGTGCAGGCACCGTTGCCGGACTCGGGAAGACAAGGGTCGAGGCCCTCACGGACGGAATCTTTGGAGCCGTGATGACAGTCCTTGGACTCAGCCTGACCATCCCGTACATCACAGGCCCCGCAAACCAGCAGCTCCCGGCACTCGAAGACATCGTGACGGGAGTCCTGACCTACGCGCTGAGCTTCGTCACCGTCGGGGTCTTCTGGGTCGGTCATCATGTTGGATTTCAAATCGTAAAGCGGACGGATCGGACGTTCATCTGGCTGAACAACACCTTCCTCCTCTTCGTCGGTCTGCTCCCGCTTACGACGTCGCTTCTCGGACATCACCCCTTCGAGCAGCTAACCATCGTGGCCTATGGGCTCAATCTCCTCGCCATCCAGATTTTCATGTTCCTGACTCTGTGGTATGCCACCCTTCATCATCATCTCGTGGAAGCGGGCCTCAACGACCGGTTCATCTGGCTGGCCCGGCGTCGGACGCTCATGGGACCCGCCTTCTCCGCGGCCGAATCGATCGACTTTGGCGGCGCCAGGAAGTCAGATGAGACAGATCGGCCGCACGGCCCGGAAAACAATCGGTCGAAAAAGCCACCGCAGACCTTCGAACCTCCGACGCCTTCCGTAAAAGTGGGGAGCCGCCAGAGGGCTTCGATCCCCCGACCTGCAGTTTACGAAACTGCCGCTCTGCCGGGCTGAGCTATGGCGGCATTTGCGCGATCGCCTTCGCACAGGCGGTTGGGCGGAGGATCCGCGCTAGCCGGCTGAGCTACGGTGGCGCGAGCGGAAGGAAAAGCTCCCACGCCATAAAGATTCCGAGGACATCCGCAGCCCGCGGACAACGTTTAAACGCGACCCGACCATCGCGCGGTGTGCAGCGCGTCTCCGGCTCGTATTACGACGGCCGCCGCTTCCGTGAGGGGACGGTGGGATGGGAAGACGACATCGTCGTGGAGGTCCGCCCCGGGCGCGCTCGGACTCCGCTCGCGGAAGGCCTGATCGTCCCGGGACTGTGGAACGCGCACACGCACCTCGGCGACGCGATCGTGACGCAGGAACTGAAAGGGACGCTCGAGGAGCTCGTCGCACCGCCGCACGGCCTCAAGCATCGCGTCCTCGCAAAGGCGAAAGACGCCGTGGTGATCGCCGCGATGCGACGCGCCATGGCGACGATGGTGAGGACCGGGACCACGGGGTTCTCCGACTTCCGAGAAGGAGGACTCAAGGGACTCAAACTGCTCTACGCTGCGGCCGCAGCTCTGCCCATCCAGGGGATCGCCCTCGGTCGGCCCGTCGAGCTATCGTACGATCCGCGAGAGGTGGCGGCGATCCTGCGCGCATCGGACGGGATCGCGGTGAGTTCGTACATCGATTGGCCGCGTCACGCGATCGAGAAGCTCGCGGCGGACGTCCGACGGGCCAAGAAGATCTTCGCGATCCATTGCTCCGAACGAGTCCGGGAAGACATCGACGCAGTCCTCGATTTGAATCCCGCATTCCTCGTCCACATGGTCCAGGCGACGGACGCGGACCTCGAGCGGTGCGCCGACGCGGACGTCCCGATCGTCGTATGTCCGCGTTCGAACGCGTTCTTCGGGATGACCCCGGACATTCCGCGCATGCTCGGACACGGCGTGGAGCTCCGTTTGGGGACGGACAACGCGATGATCAACACTCCGTCCCTTCTGCGAGAGATGGAATTCGCGTATCGCGTCGCCCGGATGAAAGGCGGCGTGCCGGCGCGCGAGATCTTCGAGATGGCGCTACGCGGACGTCGTCTCTCCGATTCGGACGCTCCATCCGGAATTCGCGTCGGGGCGCGGGCCGACCTCGTCATCCTGGATCTCCCAGGAGGGCCGAACGCGTTTGCTTCTCTCGTGCGAGCCTCGGCAAGCGACGTCCGGCTCGTCGTCTCCGAGGGACGACTATGGCCCGCACCCGCTCCGTCGGTCCGTGACGCGTCGATGATCCGGGGACGCCGGCGCGGCGTCGAACGTTCGACCCGATGAAACGTCCGCGGCTCACCCCATCCTTTATCCTGAGGCGCCACTTTCTGGCGTCGATGGCCTCCTACGACGACGTGATGTCGTTGTCCGTCCGCCGCGGTTTCCTGTGGCCCGCGGTCGATTTGTACGGAGGTTTCGCGGGTTTCTACGACTACGGCCACAACGGCTTCCTCATGCGCCGCCGGTGGGAAGACCTCTGGACCGAGACGTTCCTGGGATTGAGCGATAACTACTACCTCATCGACACGACGACGATCCTCCCGGAGGCGCCTCTCAAGGCCTCCGGCCACGTGGACCATTTCTCGGACCTCCTGGTCACGTGCACGCGCTGCGGGGAATCGTACCGCGGAGATCAGCTGCTCGAGGGCGCGACGCACGAAGAACACGAGGGGCTCACGCCCGCAGAGCTGGACGCTCGAATCCGCGAATTGAAAATCCGTTGCCCGAATTGCAAAGGCGAACTCGGGCCGGCGCGACCCTTCAACATGATGTTCCCGCTCGACGTCGGGCCGACCGGAAAGGATCGCGCGTACCTTCGGCCGGAGACCGCCCAGGGCGTCTACCTGAATTTCAGACGGGAGTTCGAGGCGTTGCGCCGGAAGCTCCCGATGGGACTCGCGATTGTCGGGCGGGCGTACCGGAACGAGATCAGCCCACGCCAGGGCGCGTACCGCATGCGCGAATTCCTCCAGGCGGAACTCCAGATCTTCTTCGACCCCGCGACGTTCGGAGCCGGGCTGCCGTTCGACGCGATCGCATCCGCACCCGTTCGCATCGCCTGGGCCGCGGAGAAAAACCAGCCCGGCGCACACGAGATTTTCCCGAAGGATCTCGTCGCGAGCGATCTGCCACCCTGGTACGTCTACCACCTCGCGGCGGTGCAGCGATTCTATCTCGATCGGCTCCGGGTCCCGCGGGATGCATTTCGCTTTGCGGAGCTCGATGAGAAGGAGCGCGCGTTTTACAACAGGATCCACTTCGACATCCAGGTGAAACAGGAGAGCCTCGGCGGGTTCAAGGAGGTCGGCGGCGTCCACTACCGGACGGACCACGACCTGAAGGGTCACGAGGCCATGTCTCACGCGAAGCAGTCCGTCACCTTCGACGGATCGCGGCTCATTCCCCATGTCCTCGAATTGTCCTTTGGCGTGGACCGCAATGTGTGGGCCTTGCTCGACCTGTCGTACAGCAAAGGCGAGCGGATCGTCTTGCGACTCCCGCCGCGGCTCGCGCCCGTGAGCGTCGGCGTCTTCCCCCTCGTGAACAAAGACGGGCTACCAGAAAAGGCGGAGGCACTCCACGTAAGCCTGAGGAAGCGCTTCGCCGCCTTCTACGACGACTCCGGTTCAATCGGCCGACGGTACGCTCGCATGGACGAAATTGGCACGCCCTTCACGGTGACGGTGGACCACGAGTCGCTCGAAGGAAAAGGAGTCACCGTCCGCGAGCGGGATTCGCAGAAGCAGATTCGTCTGACCGAGTCGGAGCTCGCCGACACGCTCACGCAACTCCTCGCCGGCGACAAGACGTTCGGCGCGTGAACGCATGGCGTCGTCACGCCACGTCGACGCCTTCGTCCGCCGCCTCGGGGATGGGATCGCGCGGGAGATCCACGGTCGCAGCCGCGTCGCCCTCGCGTACTCCGGGGGACTCGCGAGTACCCTCATCGCGATGATTGCGCGAAAACGATGCGCCCTGGACTGCGTCGTCGCGGGCGTCGACGGATCACCCGACGTCCTCGCCGCCAAAGCGGCGAAAGCCCATCTCGACTACCGGGTCGAGTACGTGGTCATAGGTCGCGAGGACGCGCTGCGAATCCGCGCACAGATTGTGCGATCTCACCCGGGGTTGCCGTGGCGTGACGTCCACAACCTGGTCCCACTCCATGCGACACTCGAGCGCGCAGACGGTCGGACGATGCTTTCCGGTTTCGGAGTGCCTCAGCCCGGCGCGGCGATGGTCGCCGCCCTCAGGCGCGCCAACGTCGTCTGGCCTCTTCACACGATCGCGCGCGGGACGACTCTCTCACGCTCCGCAGTCCAGTCCGCGGCCGCGGCACTCGGCCTCCCGCCGGAGTGGGCTCGCGTGTCTCACCGCGCTCCGGCCGAAGGTGCGGGCATTCGCGACTGGCTCCGATGATCGAACAAGGGCGTGCACTGCCTGCACTGACCACTCCGCTCAATCCCGTTTGTGAGAATCACGAAGCGGGCGAATTTCCTTCCGATGATGCACCGATAGCAAGATTAAATAGACCCCTCACGAATGGTCGCCGTGGTCGGCGTCCGCGTGGCGGACAATCGGTTGGGGGGGCTCCAACCAAATGCAAAATCGAACAGCGCGCGTACCACGCTTCATCTCCGGTGTCGCGCTCCTCCTTCTTGCGTTCACGCTCACGGCCTCTCTCGCTTCCGCGGTCCCTCGCCGCTCGTACTATCAGCTCGCGGTCATCCTCAACGACTCCCATGCGCCCGACGTGGACTTCACGTTCTGGTTAGATTCGCCGTATCCAAACAATCTGAGCTATAGCGATACGATGGCTGCGACGATCAGCATCACGGCAGTCTTCGGTCCCGAACTCGCCTATCAGCAGCAGGCGGGCGGCACCTACCATGAGGTCGTCTCCAACAAAATCGGAGACTGGTCCTTCTACGCCAACACGACGGAGACGCCGCAGACCGCGAGTCCCGTCTTCACCACGGTCGCCGTCACGGTGACGTACACGGACAACTTCGACCAGAACCCTCGGACGATTTATCGGTCCCTGACCTTCGCGCTCAAATACGTCGCGCCTCCGCCTCCCGTGAACACCGCCTGGGCGGCGGCCGCCGGCCTCGGTGCCGCGGGGGTGCTCGGCCTGGGCGTGTACGTGACGCGACGTGCGCGTCTCGAGGAGCTGTACCTGATGCACGACAGCGGAATGCTGATCCGCCACTGGTCGCGCACGCAAGGCATGGTCCACGACAGCGACATCATGAGCGGGATGCTGATCGTCCTCCAGGAGTTCGTCCGAGACTCGTTCGACGACCGGGGCGGGACCCTCGAGCAGTTGCGCTTCGGGCAACGCCAGGTGCTGATGCTCCGTGGCCAGCACACGGTCCTCGCAGCCGTCATCGTGGGCCGATACCTGAACAACCTGCCTAGGAAACTCCAGATCGCGGTGTGGGAATTCGAACGGTCCCACTCGGACATCCTCGCGAAGTGGGATGGCGACGTGGCGCTTCTGCCGCAGGCGGATCTGATTGCGGCGCGGTTCATTCGCCCGCGGCTCCGGCTTCATCCGAACTGAGGCCCGTGTATTCGCATCGCTGACATTGAGTCAGCAAGCGTTATAAGAGTGGCCCCTGCATGGAGCGAGGCCGTCATGGTCGATGACCACGTCAAGCGAAAGATCTTGCTCCTCGGCGACGGCGCCGTGGGCAAGACGAGCCTCATCCGACGCTTCGTGGTCGACAAGTTCTCGGACGATTACATCACGACGATCGGCACGAAAGTCACGAAGAAAGACTTGCGAATCGAGTCGCCGAGCAAGGCGACCGACATGACGTTCATGATCTGGGACGTCCTGGGCCAAAAGGGGTACCGGGGGATCCAAGAGAGTTCGTTCCAGGGAGCGAAAGGCGCGCTCCTGGTCTACGACGTGACCCGGGGGGAGACGGCCGACAGCCTCCACGAGTATTGGATCCCGCACCTCCTCTCCGTCACCGATCCGATCCCGATTGTCCTCGTCGCGAACAAGGTGGACCTCGCCGACTCCCGTCGAAAGGTCCAAGAAGATCTGGACGACCTGAAGGACGTCCTCCAGGTGGACGGCTTCGTGAGCTCCGCGAAGACGGGCCTCAACGTCGAAGCGGGGTTCCTCGGACTCGCGAAGGCGATGATCGCGAAAGCGGATGCGAAGATCACGAAGCGAGACGCCGTCGAAGAGACGTGGAATCCGTACATCGCGGTCACGGACCAGATCATCGTGGACTTCTGCGAGTTCATGGGAGGTCAGGAGGCCGCGATGCCGATCGTCCGCCAGCAACTCACGCGTGCGGGCATCGATGTCAGGGCACCGACGAAGGAGGGCCTGCGTCTCGCGGTCGACTACTTGGCGGAAGCGGAGTCGTCGTTCCGCAACGCCGCGGACGTCGAGACGAGCAAGCTCCGACGGCTCGGCTGGATCAAGGAAGTTTCGTGATTACAGCTGCTTGACCATGTACGGCGCCCGTAACTCATAGCCGAGGTTGCGATAGTAACCGCGGACGCCGACTCCCGCGGTGACACGGATCGCGCGGGCATCGAATCCCTCCTGGGCCAGGCGCTCGCACTCGCGCATGAGCCGACGACCGAACCCGCGATGCTGCCAGCGGTCGTGGGCCGCCTCATGGATCCTCACCATGGGACCGAACACCTTCAGCTCGCGGACCGTCGCGCTGGTCGAGTCAATCCGAAGACGCGCGTACGCAACGAGCACATCGAGCTCGGGGTCTTCGAAGCTGAGGAATACCTCGTGTCCTCCAGAGGACTCGTAGTTGGACCGCAACAATGTCAGGGCTTCCGGACGTGGCTGGATCCCGCGGAATCCGACTTCGCGGCACCGGACGCACACACACCTCAGGCCGCTCGCACGAAGTCGTTCCCGTGCAAGGAGGCGGAGGTCCCCCCGCTTCGGCCCATCTTGGATTTCCGGGGCACCGATCTCTCGCTGCACGCGCTGGATCCGACACCACCGCGGGACGATCGCCTTCACGCGGGCGATCAGGTCGACGGCCTCCTCCGTCGTGAGCGGCGTGAAGCGGCCGGACTTCCACAGTCCGTAAAGGGCGGTCCCGGGCAGGACGAGCGTCGGATAGATCTTGAGAAAGTCCGGGCGGTAGTCCGGATCGTCGAACAACGTGCGGAACGAGTCGAAGTCGCGGTCGCAGTCCGATCCCGGGAGACCCGGCATCATATGGGCGCCGACCTTCAAGCCGGCGGCCTTCGCGCGGCCCATCGCGGCGCGGCTCTGGGAATCCGTGTGGCCGCGGTGCACCGCCTCGAGGACATCGTCGTGCGTCGACTGGATCCCCAGCTCGACGCGCGTGGTGCCGAGCGCGAGGCACGCGTCGACCTCCGACCCGAGGAAGCAATCCGGTTTCGTCTCAATCGTCAGGCCGATGCACCTGGCGGCTGCGGTCTCGTTCGCCGCCTGGGCCGCAACGATCGAATCCGAGACGAAGCCGTTCATGGCGTCGAGGCAGCCTTTCACGAACGACTCCTGGTACCCGCGGTCGAGAGACGTGAAGGTGCCTCCCAGCACAATCAAGTCGACCTTGTCGGTCGGGTGCCCGATTTCCTGGAGAGACCGGAGACGTGCGACGGTCTGGGCTCCGGGATCGTAGCTGTGGGCCGACGCGCGTCGCGCTGCGGGTTCGGTGCCGAGGTACGACTGCGGCGTCCCGATCCTCGGCCCTCCGGGACAGAAGGTGCACACACCGTGGGGGCACGCATGCGGCGCGGTCATGACCGTCACGACGGCGACGCCGCTCGCGGTGCGGGCGGGTTTGACTCGTAGAAGGTCCACCAATTCTTCACGGAACGCGGGAGGCAGCCGACCGAGGAGATCTGAGTCGCTCGGAATCCCCACGAGGCCGCGGGACCGCGCGACGCGGCGCTTCAGTTGTTGGAGCTCATCCTTCGATGTGGGCACGCGCTCTCTTAGTTCGGCGAGGAACGCCGCGAGGAACGAATCCTCTGAAGAAGCAGGTAGGACTAAGGCCAACGCTTCGGCCTCCCTAGACCGCCGGCCATCGTGTCGGAGCCGCGAGAATCAGCCGGTCTCCTCCTTCCGGGTCGCGTGCGCGGGAACCATCCGCTCCCTCCGACCGAACAGGTCCGTGGACTGTGCAAAGCCGACCACCAGAGAGGCCAAACCGGCGAACGCGAGCGCGGTGCCTGCGATGACCCCGGTATCGAGGACCGGCGTTTGCGCCAACACGCCGATCGGGTTGACCGGCGCACCGAGCCAATCGAGGAAGAGAGCGAATTCCATCACGCCGAGGGTGCCGACCCCCGCCACGCCGAACGCGAGCCCGCGGATCCCGGCGCTGGAAGCGCCGGCGGCGAGGTTCGCGCGCCAGAGGGCCGCGACCAACCCGCCGAAGAACAGGAGCTGGCCCAGACCGGACGTCAGCGCCAAGACCTCCTTTACCTCCAAGACGGGGAGGACGACGATCTCGGCGACGCGCGCGGGATAGAGTCGCAGCAACTGAGATGCGAGGTACAGCCACACCCCGAGGAACGCGAGGAACAGCCAGCCCCGTGGCGATCGGAGGCCCGGCCGCCCGATGCGAGGAGAAGCCATGAGGCCGTCATCCTCCTTCTCGGGGAAGAACCTTGGCCTCGGCGAAACCGATCAGCCGTACATCGTGCCGTGCTTCTCGACTTTCGGCGCGTCGCCCGGCACTTGTTCCAAGATGTCGACCGCGAGCACGACATGCAACGGAATCAGGCGCAGCTTTCCCTTGAGCTCCTGATGGCTCTCATCGAGCTCCACGACGATCGCGTCGTCGGTCCCGATCGTCGCGTATCCCCGGAAAATGCCCTTCGTGACCTTGGTGCGGTCCCGCGTCTCCATGGACTCAATCCGGTACCGGGAACCTTTCGTGAGCGAGACGATCTCGTCGGCCAAGTCCGTCACCTCCGTTGCTCGGCGAGCTTCTCGAGATGATCGACCGTCTTGCGGTAGTTTTCCATCGCGATCTCCACGTTCGATTCGACGAAGTTCCAGGCCTTCGAGAGATTCCCGTATCGGATGCGGTACCCTTTCCGGACCGAGCTGCGCTCCGTGACGTTCACCTCGTCGAGGAGGTCCATCTCTTTCAACTTGTTGATGTGTCGATAGATCGTCGCCTTCGTCGTCTTCAACTTCGCGGCGAGCTGCTCGACCGTCCAACCCTTGTCGAGGCGGCCGAGCAGGCATTCGACGAACAACCGGTACGGGACGGAATCCCGCACGGAGCTCGCGTCGGTCTTCGGATCGTAGCCTTTCGGGATGTATCCGATCTGCGTGAGGAACAGGAGCGCGACATCGTCGATGTCCTTCAGCGGCGTGAGGGGGGTGTTGCTCACGATGACGATTTCGAACGGCAGTCGGAACCCCTTCGCCTCGGTATCGGGGAGGCATAGTTAAGGCTTCCCATTGAATATTATGCAGTATTGTGATAATAATAATGCTCAGACATCGACAATTCCGCTGTACGTGTCGATGCGAAGCCCACGCGCCCGGAGCTCTCGGACGAGCGCGTTGATGCCGATGCTGTCCGAAGCCATGTGCCCCGTGACCACAAGGTTCTTCGAACCCTCGCGCCTGAAGAGCTCCCACAACCGTCGGAGGGCCCCCGCATCGATGTGGATATAGAAAACCGTGTCGATGCCGTGCTCGAAGGCCGCTCGGGCGACGGGTAGCCCTCCGTTCGTCCCCGCGCCGTGGTGGACCGCCCATTTTCCAAGCGAATTATCGATCTTCCCCATGCGGACCGCGATGCGCGTCTTCGCCGCCTGGAACTCCGGGATCGTGTAGAGCGTGTCGATCGCATCGCGCACTCGCGGACTCGGTTTCAACTTGGCGCGGAGCGTCTCGTCCATCACGCGTCGCCCGATCTCATCGCATGGGTTGTGGATGCACATCAGGCCGATCCCGATCAGACGCGCGATCGACGGGAGTCGGTCGTAATTCTCCGCGTGGGCTCGAGTCTCTCGGTCCTCCTGCATCTCCCGGACCGCGGCATCGGCGACGGACTGCGGCACTCCATGGCGGGCGAGGATATCCGCATGCTTCACGAGGACCTTGGGGAAGTCGAGAGCCGCGGACCCTCCCGTCGGATGGTGGGCGATCACGACGTCGTACCCCTTTTCCTTCGCCATCAAGAGATCCGCCGCTTCCACGTCGATGCCGAACAACGCGCGGCGGACGTTCTTGGCGGGCACGTTGATCGTCGTGTCGGAGGGAATCTCGGACTGCTTCGCGAGCCGGAGGGCCGCGTCCAAGATGTCCTGGGTATCCATCGCTCGCGGGAGCAACTGGGACGAGATAAGGCCTTCCGCATCCCGGCCTTCGCGGACGCCGGCCAAAGGCTTTTCGTCTCGCGGTCGATGCGGTGCGGGGGAAGGACTCATCTCTGACGTCTCGCCCAGGGAAATCGCCCGCGCCGGGGTGCTCGTGCGGATCCCGCCGGCCCTGCGTTCCTACACGGACGGTCAGGACGAAGTCGTCCTGGAGGCATCGGACGTCGCCGCGATGCTGCGCGCCCTCGACGTGAACTTCCCGGGAATCCGGGATCGCGTCGTCGACGAGGCGGGCCGGCGCCGGCCGTACGTGAACGTCTTCGTGAACGAGGAACTCATCAGAGCGTCCTTGCCGGAAGCGAATCTGAATCCGGGAGACGTCGTCCACATCCTCCCCAGCGTCGCCGGTGGTTGACATGGCTCGTTCCATCAAGAAAGTCATGGAGGGCGGGTCCGTGTACCACATGATGCTGGACCCGCGGGACGGCCGCACCGTCTACGCATCCGCGCCAATGGGCAGCGAACCGTGGGGACCGGGAATCTACCGCGGCCGGGCCGGGGAGGAGCCGAAGGCGACGCGAGCGGCCCCGAAGTTCAAGGAGGGCTCCGATCTCAGCGTCTCCCGCATCTGGCACATCGAACCGGGACCGTCGAAAGCGCCGGACACGATCTACGCCGGCGTCGAGCCCGCGGCCTTGTTCCGCAGCGACGACCGCGGGGACACGTGGCACGACGTGGACGCGTTGAACTATCATCCGACGAGGAAGGAGTGGCAACCAGGTGGCGGGGGGCTGTGCCTTCACTCCGTGCTCCTCGACCCGCGAAACGCGAGGCATCTCATCGTCGGAATCAGTGCGGTCGGCGCGTTCGAGACGCGGGATGGCGGAGGCAGCTGGACGACGGAGAACCGTGGCGTCCGGGCCGGGTTCCTCCCGAACGAGTATCCGGAGTGGGGCCAGTGCGTGCACAAGCTCGCCTGGGACGCATCCGGGGACGGCTCCCTCTTTCAGCAGAACCACTGCGGGACCTACCATCGCGGACCGGACGGTGGAGCGTGGACGGAAGTCACGAAGGGCCTGCCATCCGATTTCGGATTTCCGATCGCCGCCCATCCGAGGCAGAAGCACACCGCGTTCGTGGCGCCGTTGGTCGGCGCGGGGAACCGCGTCTTCCCCAAGGGCCAGATGGCCGTCTGGAAGACGACGAACAGCGGCAAAGCGTGGCGCCGGATGACGAAGGGTTTGCCCGGCCCGGGCGCTTACCTCGGGGTGCTCCGCGAGGGCATGGCCGTCGATGCCGCGGATCCGATCGGCGTGTATGTTGGGACGAACACGGGGCAGCTCTTCGCGAGCCGCGACGAAGGCGAATCGTGGAAGATGATCAGCGACTTCCTTCCGCCCATCTTCTCCGTCACCGCGGGAATCGCACAGTAGCCCGAACGAGGCTTTGGCCGGGAGAACTCCGAAATTGGAAGGAGCGGCGCGCCCGCGCCGCCTCGTGGATGGTCCCGAACTCAGAAGACGAAGATCAGGACCAGGACGGCCGCGAGCAGCTGCGCGATTCGCCAGACGGTCGTCGTCCAGGAATCGCCCGACGCCGCGTACGCTCCGAGGAAGAGGGCCAGCGTCACGAAGAAGCCGCCGATGCCTCGGAGGATCAAGGCCGCCATGATGATCGACGTGGCCCCACCGCCGCCTCCGGCGACGGCGAGGATCGAGGTCGCGACGATCCCCGTCAGGAGCGCGAGCAGGCCGAACACCAAGACGGTCATGTGCTGGGCCGGCGACCGGCCGATGTCCCAGAGTCTCTCGCCCATTCCCGCCATCGTGCCACCTCACCCGAAGATCGTGGGGGAGTTCGCGAGGACCAGCAGGAGGGCGACGAACGCGACGATCAGGAGGAACAGCCGGACAAAGACATCCAGATCCTCCGCATAGACGGCGGCGGCGAAGAGGCCGAGGACGAACAGGAAGATCCCGAAGTGGGCGACGAGCGGGCCCCACACTCGACCGAGATTCTCCTGGGCAATGACTTGATCCGGCGTTGCGGTGGACGGCAGCACTGTCTTGCTCAGATCGACTAGCATCGCGCCGACCATGAGGAACAAGAGACCTAGCGCGATGACCGCGGCAATCATGATCTTCTTTCGATCCATCATCATTGGCGCACTCATCATCGGGGGCGGTGGTTCACGCATCCAATCCCTACCTTGGAAGGAGCAGTTATGTTCTGATTTATATATATTACGCTGAATGAGCCGCTCATATAGGTTTCGCAAGATAGACTGCGCCGGGAGGATCATACGCACGATCCAGGGATTAGAGCCCGAGCTTCCCCGGATTAAGCGTGCCCGCGGAATCGAGCGCGGCCTTCACGCGGCGCGCGACCTCGAGGCCCGTCCCGAGTTCGTCGGTCATGAGGTGCGCGAGCTTCACGCCGACGCCGTGCACATATTCCATCGTGCCTCCGAGCGCGAGGGCGCGTCGGATGATCTCGTCGACCGCGGTTGCGACCGCCGCGCGAGCGGCCGTCCGGTCCTGACCCACGGATCGTAGGACCTCGAGGGAGACGAGCTCCGGTTGCGTCCAGACGCCGAAACCGATCGGCCGGACGCCGTGACGTCGCAGGATCGCGAGGCCGGACCGACGGTAGGCCAGGATCTTCGACGTTGGTAGCGCGACGTGGACGTAGTCGAAAATGAATTCCTTCAGGCGCACGTCCGCGCGCGTCACGCCCGGCGCGACTTCGTCATGCGCATAGATGATGTCATGCCGAGTCCGCCAGTACTCCCGGGCTTCGCGGTCCGGGAAGGATTGCGCGGCGGCCGCGCGAAGGCGACGACGAGCGACTCGCCAGGAGGCGGCAACGACCTCGCGAGATCCCGCGAAACCAAGATAGAGGATCGGCGGTCCGCCCTCGGATCGCCACGGCAGGGAGGGCCCGGGGAACGTCTCTTCGAAATCCATCACCGCCGGAGTGAGTCCGTCGTCATAGATCCGGACGAGGCTGGCGAGCCCCCGTGGAAAATCACGAATCGCGAACGCGTGAATCTCCTCCCGCTCCGGGATCGGGAACACGCGAAGGGTCGCCGAGGTCACGATGCCGAGAGTCCCCTCCGTTCCGATGAACAGCCGCTTCAGGTCGAGGCCGGTCGTGGATCGCACCGCGGGACGGGTGCGGACGACGGTCCCGTCCGCGAGGACGACCTCGAACCCGAGGATTTGGTCCCCCATCGTCCCGCGAAGGTATCCCGCGTACCCGATCCCGTTCGTCCCGATTGCCCCTCCGAGGGTCGCGCGCGGGCGAGACCACGGATCGTGGCCAAGGGTCAGACCCCTCTTTCGCAATCGGCGATCCAGTGCCTCCAAAACGATGCCAGCCTCCGCGGTCGCCCGGTTCGAGGCTCGGTCAATCGACAGGACTCGTCGCATCCGACGCATGTCGAGGACGATTGAATCCGCCGAAGGCCGGGCACCTCCCATCAGGCCGGTGCCGCCACCCCACGGCACGATCGACAGGCCCGCGGCCGCCGCGAAGCGGACGACGATGGAGACATCTTCCGTCGAGCGAGGCCAGACGACCGCGGCGGGATCGACGCCGCCCTCCGGGAGGCGGGACCCGCGATGCGCTCGGAACGCATCAAGCCGGTATCGGGGTGGAATCGCCGAATCCGTTGCGATCTGGTCTGCGCCCAGACGCTCCGCGAGCTCTGAGAATCTCGCGCCCACGCGGACGGCAACGCGGCGGCCCTATTCAACCCGCGCGGACGCAGGCGCGAGCGAGGTCGCACAACGTGGACGGTTTGCGGTTCGGCGTGGGGCACTCGTTGTCCTCCGGAGGGAAGTGGATCCAGGAGTCCGGGAATCTCATGAGGTCCTTTTCATCGCACTCGAGGGCGTGAGCGTCGCCGTCATTATTGACGCGCTACCGCTCATGGGGAATTTCAAAGCATATTTGAAGGCGTTCTCGCAAGATCGGGACTTCTCCGGGCAACGTTTCGCGGGGCCTTCGGCACGTCCGAGACATCGTCCCCCTTTCTTGCCAATGCGCCTCCATGGGCCCAGGATGCGCTATATTACGACTTCAAAATAGCTGTCTCGACGTTCGTGTCAGACAGCGATATGGGAAGGGAAACGCTTTTGACCCCTAGGTGTATGGAGGAACGAGGTCAAACATGCCGTACACGTACCAGGGATGGACGCTGTACTCGCGAGACGTGAAACTGAAGAAGGGACCGAAAGTGACGATCTACTTCTTCAGCAAGCGGAAACCGAAAAGCGGCAAACCGATGGACGAAATGCCGAAGAACCGAAAGGTCGGCGTGAACAAGCGCACGGGCCTTCCGTTTCTCCGGAAAGGCTGAGTCCAATCTCGCGAACCCCACCGCCGAGGCAAAATGGGGGAGGACCTCGGCCCCTTTCTCTTATTGAACTGATTTCGGGACGGAGTTCTGCCGCGAAGCCGACGGCCTCTCCGTGCACAACTCCGGATGCGGGCTGCAAAGTATTTGACAACCGTCGCGTTCCACGACCCGGTATGCCCGAAGGGACCGCGACGTTCGAGGTCCATGCGCCGATCGAACGAGTTTGGGCGTTCGTCAGCGACATGCGGAAGATCGGAGGCTGCGTCCCCGGCGTTCAATCCGTCGAAATCCTGGACGAGACTCGTGCCCGCTGGAATCTAAAGGTGAAGATCGGGCCGCTGTCCCAGGACATCGAGGTCCTCACCGAGACGCTCGAGCAGGTCCCGTTGAAGCACGGGAAGTTCCGCGGGCAGGCGGAGAACATGGACATCACGGGGACCATCGACCTCGCGCCGGACGGGAAGTCGACGAAGGTGACGTACACCATGACCGTCCAAGCGAAAGGCCCGCTCGCGCGGATCATGGACAATTTCATGAAGACACGTCTAAAAGGGCAGACGGAAGAGTTCGCGACGAACATCAAGAAGTCCCTCGAAGGGTGACGCCCATCCCGTGGGTCGTGCCTGTCTCTCGCTCAATGCTGATAACGGGAGCCTAGGGCTTTTAGAGAGGCGAGCGCGAATCGGCCGCGTGGCATCGATGGGACCGCCCAACGGAGGTTCTCCGGCACCCCGTCCCCGACTCTCGGCCGAAGATCTCCTGCTGTACGACTCGGACGGGCAGTCTCTCCTCGACGATCACGCGCTCCGGATTCTCATTGCGCTCCACCAAGAGAGCCTCACTGCGCAGGAGATTGCGACGCGATACCGCGTGCCGATTGCTGCGTGCTACCGCCGCATCCGACGCCTCGTGTCGTTGGACCTGATTTCCGAAGCGGGATTCGTAACGGAGGGCCGGCGGCGGCCCGCGCGCCTCTACAAGTCGGAGGTCGACCGGTTCCAGATCATGTACGGCAACGGGAAGATGCACCTTCAGCTGCTCCTGCGAAACGGGACCGAGGCGAAGACCGTCGTCGGCGTCCCACCCGACGTCGGGGTCAGTGAAAGAGCGCCTCCACCCCCGCACGAAGTCGGAGAATATCCGTCCGCATGATGTCCGGGTTCGCGCGCCGTGCGAGGGCCGCGTAGTACGCGAGGAACTGCAGCGGCACGATGGAGACTATCGGCCGAGGGATTCGAGGCATCGCGGGTAATCGGATTTTGGCGCGGACGCACTCCCCGACCGCGGCGACCGTTGCCCCGGAGGAATTGCTCGGTGTGGTAGCCGCTCGCCGGCACACTCGACGTCTCGCGGATCTTGAGCGCGGCCTCGAGGGCGGTGATCTCGTCGAGATCGCTTCCGAGGAACGTCACGCGGGCAGCCTGCGCGACCCGAGTCGCGAGTCGTCGAACGTGTGATTCGCAACCGAGCGTTGTCTCGAGGGACCGGGCGAGTCCTCGCAGCGACGCGTCAATCGAGGGTCCCACGTTCGATCGTGATTGCGATGCGAGCGCCGCGAAGGCGGTGAGCTGCGTCGTGTAGCTCATCGTGTTCGCCCACGACCGGTCGTGGGTCGAGCCGATGACCAACGTGCGGTCCGCCACACGTTCCATCGCAGAGCCCGCGAGGCCGCACACCGCCAGAGTGCGGCAACCCCACCAATGCGCGCGGCGAAGGGCCCGGTTCGTCGTCGGCGTCGAGCCGCTGTGGCTCACCCCGAGGACCGTCGCATTCGCCGGCACGAATGGGCCGTACGCCAGATCGTATGCATGAATCGCAAGCACCGGCACGGACGGCATGACTTCTTGAAACACCCGCGCCCCGTACATCGCCGCATGGAACGACGTCCCGCACCCGGTCAGGACTAGACGGCGCGGTCTCCCGAGGAAGGAACTCCCATCGGCCGCGGCGGTCCGCCGCAACGCCTCCGCGACGAACGCGGGCTGGCCGAGAATCATGTCGTGCATGTGGAACGGATGACGACGTCGCGGGTCGGGAAACGCAACCATGTCGGCGCATCGCGGCCCCGCCCTTAACTTCGACGGACAGCGAGGCTCACCGGGGTCAAAACGGAACAAATCCCGTCATTCTTAAATCCGGTAACAGGGCGCTCGCCGTCTGCGAGGTGAACGAAATGGACGGGCCGCCCAAAGAGCCGCACTAGCTGTCCGCGAGCCGCGCCGGAGGAGGGTGGTGATCCTTGGCCTCGGCCTGGGTCACCAGGGCCTGAATCTCGGAGAGCAGGGACGCGATCCCGACCGTCTGGGCGATGCCCCGGGCCTCTTCGAGAAACCGCAATCCGGGCCCGAATTCACCTTTCTCGACATAGAAGCGACCGACGTATGTGAGCGCCTCTGCGTAATCGGAAACGCTCCCCAACTCCTTGAGCCCGCGGAGACCGCGGTCCCAGAGACGGGTCGCGCGGGTCCATCGGCCCAGTCCCATCTCTCGCTGCCCGTCCGAGATGTCGATCGTAAAAAGAGAGTCCTTTTCCTCGAGCACCTGGATGAGGCGCTTGGCCTCTTCGATCACGGGTCCCGCGTCCTCGAACAGTCCGATGTCCATCATCGCGGCCGCCCGATCCATGAGCGCGTAGCCTTGGAGGCGGATGTTCCCGACGAGCCGGCCGATTTGAAGCGCTCGATCGTAGTACCTCAGGCTCTCCTCGTACCGCCGGAGCTCGTGGAGGGACACGCCCGCGGAAATGCACGCGCGCGCGATCTCCGTCAGGTTGCCACCCCGCTCGGCGATGCGAAGGCCCTCCAGTTTGACCTCCAATCCCCGTTCGAAATTCCCGCGGATGCCCTCGATGGCCCCGAGCGCCGTCAGAGAGCGCGCCAGGGCACCGGGTTCGGAGACTTCCGTCGCCAGGTCGACCGCCTGGTTCATGTGGACGACCGCCTCCGCGAGCGTCCCCTGGTCTTTCTCTAGGAGCGCGAGTTCCCGCAGGACCTCGCCTCGCTCCGCGGGGTCCGGGTGCGCCTCCAGGCGACCCTGCGCCTCGACGAGATGCCCGAGGGCCTTGGCGTTCTCCTTCCGGCACCGTTCGATCGACGCGATCTTCCGGAGCAGCCGCGGGACTCGATCGGACCGACGACTCGCCTCGGATTGTTGGACCGCGTGTCGATATTCCAAGAGCGCGGGCTGGAGATCTCCCATGGCCCGGAACGTGTCGCCCATGAGTTCCGGGAGGATGCATGCAGAGACCGGATCCAGCGCCGTGCGGTCGATCTTCCGCAAGACCGTCAGGAGTTCGGAGGCCGGCACGGAGTCCAGGAGCGCGCTGCTCGTTTCGGCCAAGTACTCGCCGAACGCCTTCATGTCGCCGGCTTCGATCAGATGGTACATCCCTTCGAGCCGGTCCCGCATCTCGGACCCGTCCATGAAGTAGACCGCCGCGAGCGAATGGAACGATCGTCGCCGCGCCTCCGGGAGGCGTTCTCGGATGTATTCGCGGATCGTATCGTGCACGACGACGCCGCCGGACATCGTCGGCGCCAGGAGGTTCTTGGCCTGGAGTCCATGGACGGCGGCCTGCCATTCGTCGGAGAAGCAATGCAGCGAGTCGGCCGGGATGAGGCCTCGGAACAACGACGACGCCTCGAGGATCGTCCGCTCGTCCTTCGACAGGGTGCGCCAGATCTCTCGCTCCAGATAGCGGGTCATCTGCCCGCTCACGCTCGAACCGGTCTGCGCCGCGAACGACAGGAGGATCGGGTGGCCCCGCGCGGAACTCGCGGCCCGCTGGAGCGCGACGTCGTCCCCGGCGAATCCTTTTGCCCGGAGCAGGGAGAGCGACGCCTCCAGATCGAGCCCGTGCACGTGAAGGAACGCGGCCCGCGAATCTTTCGCGACCTTGCGCCGCATGAGGCTCGCGGGTCGTGTGCGGGAGATGAGGAGGACCTTCGTCGACGCCGCGTGGATCAGCTCGAGGAGCGGCCCCGCGATGAACCGCGCGAGGTCGGGGGTCGCGCGCTGATAGTTGTCGAGCACAACGAGGATCGGGACCTCCCGCAGGTCGTGGGATAGCACGCGGGTGATCACCTGAGGGTCCGCCGCCCGATGTTCGGCCAGGAGATTCTTCAGCCCGCGACGGCCGAGCCGAGTGAGGAAGGCGGCCAGGTCTTCGAGGAGGATCGGCCGCGTCGTGCCGTCGTGGATTTCGAACCAGTAGATGTACGGCCGGGGACGCTGGCGCACGAGCCAGCTCGCGACGAGCGAGCTCTTCCCGATCCCCGCGATGCCGGTCACGATCAACAGGGAGGAAGGCGAGATGGCCCACGCATCGAGTTCCATGAATTCCTCGGTGCGGCCGAAGACGCGACCGAGCCGCCGCAACGTGTCGCCCCAGAGGAGCGGCGCGACGCCCCCGGAGCCGATGCCGTGGAGCTTCGTGAAGTCGAGCCGGCCGCGCCGCACGAGGGAGACCGCGGCAGTCATGTTGACGTACGCCGGGAAGATCTCAGGGATCTCCGCGACGCGCATCGGCGTCGGGTCGAGGCCCGGAGCGAGGACCTCCACGATGTCCGAGTGCAATCGGGACCGGAGCTTCATCGCCTGGACCCATCCCTCGTGACTCAGTCGGTACACGGTCTTCCGGACGCGATGGCCCGGGACGTGCGCGCGTTCGCCGACCACCAGGCCGGACGCCTCCATGCGCGCGAGCCATTTCGTCGCGGTCGTGCGCCCGGAATGGGTCGCCGCGGCGATCCCTTCCTGTGTGAGTCCGCTCAGGCTGGCGGGCTCGTGAGACGCCGTCGCCGACAGATGGGCGAGGATTCGGTTGGCCGTGGAATAGAACCGCTTCCGGCGGTACCCCCTCGCCACGCGAAGGGATTGGGCGCAATCCACTTAAGTATATGGAAGGCGGAACATTTTTTCTGCACGATTCCTCTCGAAATTGATTCTGAGTAATGACGATGGAACACGGTCGCCCCAGGCAGAACCAAACACTCTCGACCGA
>VBMB01000075.1 GCA_005878525.1 Methanobacteriota archaeon | reverse complement strand
GTGGAGATCACGGACGCCTCCACGGAGTCCGGCGCCCGCGGGACATGGCTGCGCGTTCGCCAAACCTTCCAGAGAAAGAACCCGAGGACTGCGACGACGAGGGGACTCGCGAGTACGATTAAGTCCAGGCCCAGCGGCAGGCCGAGCAAACCCGATGCCTCGACGGCGATCGTCTCGGATAGGGCGTAGGATTGATTCGCCGAATCGTTGACGGAGAGCCGAACCACGTACCGGCCTCTCGCCGTCCACGCGTGCGAGACCGCGCACCCGGTTGCGCCGGACGCATCTCCGAAGTCCCACGTGCAGTTGTACGGACCGATTCCGCCGGTCGGATGGGCGATGATCTGGGCGGTCTCCCCCACGATTGCCGGGGTTGGGCCCACGCGGAAGCTCGCGGTGAGGGCCATGATGACGTCGACGGATTGCGCGCTCGAACCGTGATGGCCGCTGGAATCGGTGACGCTCAACAGGACGCGGTACGAGCCGGTCGCGTTCCACGCATGGGATGCCGAACAGCCGGTTGCCGACGTGTTGTCCCCGAAGTCCCATGAACAGGTGTACCCGCCGGACCCACCGCCCCCGGTCGCGATGAAGGACACCGTTTCGTTTACCGCCGCGAGGGATGTCGTCATGCGGAACGTCACATTGAGGGGCCCGCCCGGCGGTCCCAGGTTGGGTTGCACATCGACCGTGCGCGTATCCGAAGTCCGGTTTCCGCCGGAATCGGACAGGACCACAACCACGACGTAATGCCCGACGGCCGCCCAGGCGTGAGACGTCGAGCAGGCCGTCGAGTTGCCTCCGTCGCTGAAGTCCCACGTGCAGGTGTAACCGCCGGCTCCGCCTCGACCGGTCCCGGAGAGGGAGACGGACTCGTTGACCCGGGGAAGGGACGTCGACATCGACATCGTCACGCTCAGCGGCTGCGGCGGAGGGCCGCTCACCGAGGAGACCGCGATCGGCGACAGGGCGACCATCCGGCTCGCCCCCCACGAATCGGTCGCGCGAACGAACGGCGCGTAGTTGTCGGGATTTGGATACCTGTGGGAGACCGCGGGGCCAGCACCGGACTGGCCGTCCCCGAAGTCCCAGGAATAGGAGAAGGGGTCGCCGCCTCCGCCCGTCGCCGTTGCGCTGAATTCGAACGACGTATCCGTGTTCCCGGATGCGGGCGTCCCGGAAGCCGTGACCTGGATGTTCGAGATGGTGACCGACACGGAGCCCGATGCCGTTCCGCCGTTCGCGTCGGTGACGACGACGCTCGCCTGATACGATCCCGGTTGCGCGAACGCGTGTGCGACTTGGATGCCGGATCCCGTTGCTCCGTCCCCGAGGGACCACGCGTAACCCGTGAAGCCACCCGGGCCGCCCGTGGCCTGGGCGGAGAACCTGAGGGATGTGCCCGGCGCGGCGGCCGAGGGATTTGCGTACGCAGCTACCGACGGAGATGAGCTCACGTCGACAGTGGTCGAAGCGGCGGCAGTCGCTGAGGCAGAATCGGTTGCCGTGCAGGTCACGGTCATCGCTCCCGCCGACTGGTACACATGGCTCACGGCCGAACCGCTCCCGGCGTTACCGTCGCCAAAGGTCCACCCATACGAATACGGCGCCGCTCCGCCCGTGGCGGAGCACGTGAACGACACCGACTGGCCGACGTCGGCGGCCTGACGCGGCGCGTTGACCGTCGCCCCGAGTGGGGCCGGGGGTGCCGAGACGCTCACGGTCTGCGTCAACCGGTCCCCGTCGTCCGGTCCCCGTACGTCCACGAGAACGAATACGGGGAGCCGCTGCCTCCGCTCGCCGATGCCGTGAACGTGAAGACCGTGGTCGCGTCGCCGCTCGTCGGGGACACGTTCGCGGTGACGCTGATGTCGGAGATCGTCACCGACCTGAAGGAGGAGGCCGTTCCCCCGTTTCCATCCGTCGCGGTGACCGTCGCCTGATACGACCCGGGCCCGGTGTAGGCGTGCGTGGCCGGTGCACCGGAACCGGACGAGCCGTCGCCGAACGTCCATTCAAACGAGAACGAACCATCGCCGCCCGAGGGAGACGCGCTGAACGTGAGCACCGTTCCCGGAGCCGCGAGATTGTGATCGACCGAGGCGGCCACGGAAGGAAGCGGGCTGATGACGACGCTCTTCGACGCCGTCGCGATTCCCAGGAGGACGTCGGTGACGGTGCACGTCGCGTCGTAGGTTCCCGGCGACCCGAACGAGTGGGTGACCGTCGGACCCGTCCCGATGCCCCCGTCGCTGAGGGTCCACGCATAGACGTACGGCGGAGTGCCGCCGGACGCGCTGCACGCGAACGTGATGCTCTGGTCGACATCCGCGGCGGAACGGTCCGCGCTGACATGGGCACTCACTGCGTCGGCCGGTGCGACCCCGGGGCTCGCCGAGGCCGCTTGGACGACCTGGGGCCCGGGTGCGAGCGCTGGCCCGGCTCCGAGTCCCGCCCACGTTGGCACGAGGGCGAGGACGAGCAGCAGCACGAGTGCCACAACGCTCCCGGCCCGCGCAAGGGCTGCCATCGGCACGATCCCTAACCCGTCCAACCTCCACGAGAGGTATTAGTACGCAACCCACCCGTTGAAACCGATTGTGTTCAATCGTAATCATGGCGGCCTAGTCCCCGCGTCCACTTGGGCCGCGGCTGCGACCCTCGCGGGAGAGACAGCAGAAACCTAATGGCCGCGACCCCGCATGCCGAGCCATGGCCGCCCCGTTCGGCAAGCTTCTCTACCTCTACGTCGGCACTTCGGACTTCGATCGCGACCTGAAGTACTACACGAATGTCCTCGGTGCGAAAGTGTTGTGGAATCATCACGCGATGGGGGCCAAAGTCGCTGCGCTTCGATTGTGCGAAGGGCCTGAGTATCTGCTAGCCGACCACCGGCCGGCGCCTTCGTGCCTGCCGCTGTTTGAAGTCAAGGACCTGAAGGCGAAAGCCAAGGAGCTCCGATCCCGAGGATGGAAGTCCGAAGGTCGTTCCTTCGAGGTCCCTCCCGGCCCGTGCCTGCTCTTCAAGGATTCGAGCGGCAACGAGCTCGCCCTCTTGGAGAATGTGCGCCCGAACGTGATGGGCGAAGGCTTTGAGGACTAGGACGACTCTCAGGCTCTCGCTCCAAGGTGAGGTGATGCGGATGTTCGAGCACCCGAACGCGGCTCTCGTCGAGCGTTTGTACGCGGCGTTCGATGGGAAGGATGTCGCCTCGCTCGGCAAGCTGATTGCGGAGGACGCGGTGTGGCACGTCCCCGGAACCAGCTCGGTCTCCGGGGACCATCGGGGCCAGGAGGCGATCTTCGCGTACTTTCAGAAGCTTGCGGAGCTGACCGACGGGACGTTCCACGCGGAGCTCATCGACGTCCTCGCGAGCGACATGCATGCGGCCGCCTTGGCCGCCGCGAAAGGGACCCGGGGGGATCGCGTCTTCGAGCAAACCTACCTCCTCTTCCTGCGGATCGAAAACGACCGGATCGTCGAGGCGCGGTTGTTCAATGAGGACGAGGAAGCGTTCCAGGCGTTCTGGTCCTAGGGATGCCCTTCTCCCGGGGAGCTTCGATCGGCACGTCTTTCGTCGCCAGCCCTGACCTGTGACCGGCCCCGTCGGAACCCGCTCAACAAACCCCGCGGACGGCTTGTCGGTTTCCATGATTGCAGACTTGCAGAACGCGTACATCAACGCGGTTGAACGGGTGGGAGCGAGCACGGTCAACGTGAGCACGGCGGGAGCGGCCCACGGTCCTCCGTTCGGGAGACCCTGGCCGCGTCGCGGCTTCGGCTCCGGAGTCCTCCTCGACGCCCAGGGTCACGTCCTCACGACGCATCACGTGATCGACGGAGCGGCCAAGGTGATTGTGACCTTTGCCGACGGTCGCGTCCTTAGCGGGGCCGTCGTCGGCGGAGACGATGAGACGGATATCGCGATCATCAAGGTCGACGGGAAAGACTTCCACGCGGCGGAGTTCGCGGACTCCGACCAGCTCAAGGTCGGCCAGCCCGTGCTGGCGATCGGGAATCCGCTCGGCCTTCCCGGCGGTCCGACGGTCACCTCCGGCGTGATCAGCTCGTTGCGGCGCAACCTGTCGTTCGGTCCCGGGGACGGCCTTCCCGTGATCCAGACGGACGCTGCCGTGAATCCGGGGAACAGCGGGGGGCCCCTCGTGGACCTCCAGGGACGCGTGGTCGCGATCAACACGGCAACGATTCCGTTCGCCGAGGGCATCGGGTTCGCGATTCCGATCAACGCGGCGCTCGGCGTCGCGCGGCAAATCCTCGAACACGGACACGTCCAGAGGCCCTGGCTCGGCGTCGCGGGTTACGACGTTGACCGACGGGTCGCGGCGTACTACGGCATCACGAGCCGCCAGGGCGTGTTCCTCGCGGAGGTCTCGTCCGGATCTCCGGCGGAGGCCGCGGGTCTCCAGGTCGGCGACGTCCTCACCTCCCTCGGGGGCCGCGCCCTCGGCGGGGTCGCGGACCTCGTGGACGGCCTGCGAGAGCGGGCGATCGGTGACACGATCGACATCCAGGCGGAACGTCGAGGCCAAGCTCTGCGCGTAAAGGCGAAGCTGGCCAGCCGGCCATTCTGACCGCAAACCTTCAAAACCGGTTCCACGATGGGCGGACGATGCGCCCGCTCCACCCGGAGATCTGCCCGCGGTGCGGTAAGCCGACGTGGAACTGGTACTTCCTTTCGACCCGGATCTGGATCGAGTGCGAGCATTGCGGTTTCAAGGACAGCGTCAGCAATACGCCGGTCAGCGGTGCGAACACGGACAGCTCGACGCGGAAGGTGCCGTCCTCGAGGGCGTGAGTCGCCACCCGAGCGACGTCGAGCAATGATGAAATAGCGTCAGGGCCGTGCCCCTTGCGAACCGATGGCGAGCGCGTTCCAGATCATGGGGGCCGAGTGGCTCGTCTTCGCTCTCGGAATCTGCCTGGTCGGCATCGTCGCCCTCGTCTTCGGCGCGTTGTGGATGTACCGCGACGCGCAAACCCGGCGCATGGACGCGACCGTTTGGGTCGTCCTCTTGGTCGTCGCCACGCTGCTTGCGGGGATCATCGGGTTCGTCATCGTCCTCGTGATCTATCTGGTCGTTCGGGAGAGCCATCCCATCGGCGGTGGCATGCCGATGGGCTACGGACCGTACGGTCCGCCTCCCGCGCCGGTGATGCCGGCCGCGTGTCCGGTGTGCGGACGCCCGATGACCTGGTATCCGCAGTACCAGCGTTGGTATTGTCCGTCGTGCGGCGCCTATCGTTGAAGTCATCTCACAGTCGGCGGAACGCGGCGGTAAGGGTCCGCACGGTATGCGGACGCCAGTAGAGGACGTCGAACATCGCCGGATCTCCGTCCATCTTCAGGAATTGCTTGCGGATCATCGCCGTGCCGTACCAGTAGCAGAACGCGTACGAGGCCCACGTGCGGTGGCGCGCGTACCGGACGTCCCGCACCGCCTGCTTCCAGTCGACGAGGCCGGAGTGCATCGCGTACCGGAGGAGCTCACGCCGCGGCTCGTCCCGGTGGACCATGAACGCGAGGTTCACCTCGGTCCCCCACCGCAGCCGGTTCAGGGCCAGCGTCATGAGGTCTTCCGGCGTGCGGTCCCAGCGGAGGAACCACATGGCATTCTCCCCGATGCCTTCCTCGACGGGCCCCATCGGGCACGCGGCGAGGGAGACCGCCGCCTCCCGGGGGAAATCGCCGTGGAGGTACTCCCACTCCCGCGTCGCCTGGTGCACGTGATGGCCCGGGTACGCCTCGTGTGCGGCCATGTCCCGGAGGGCGGGCCACGTCCAACGCAAGTCGACGTTCAGCTTGACGGTGCTCTGGTAATCCCGCGTGTACTCGCAGATGCCGGAGATCGATCGTCCGTGCGTCGCGACGAGACGGACCCGCTCCGCCTTCGGGAGTTTGAAGAGCCTTCGCGCATCACGCCGGGCGAGTCCCAGATATCGCTCCATGGTCGGTAGGACGGCGTCCGAGGTGACGCGATGTTCCCGTTCCCAGGTCTCGACCGCCGATCGGAGTCCGTCCTCCCGGCCCACGTGCAGGATCCGTCGGACCTCGCGGCGCAGGGACTCCAACTCCGCTTCGGCGGCCGGCCGGGGTGGGAGATCGTAGAAGTCGCGCACTTGTCGCGGCAGCGGAGGGGCCGGCCCGCGAACCTGCCGGATGAGCGCACGCAGGGTGGGCAGGTGATCGTCGAGCCAGTCCCGTCGAAAGCCGCGCGGCTCTTTGCGAGTGAGGCGCGTCAGGCGGTCCAAGGCCTCCTCGATTTCCGCCCATGTGGCCAGGGGCGCCAGGCGAACGGGATCGAGGTTCCATGGAGTGAGGCGAGTGCCGTCCCGCGCCCTCGATCGACGATCGAGCGCGGAAGCGAGGCGGAGGAACGCCCGGGCTGCATCATCCCCCACAGGCCGACGCGGCGGCACCTCGTCGGAAACGGGCCCAGGGTCAAAACAGTTTCGAGAAATCTACTGGAGCGGCCAGGTGTACGTGACGTAAAGGACGAGCGCCGACAGACCGACGCAGAGGGCGACGACGATCCACGGGGCCACTTTGAGGGCCTTCTCGTCCTCTTGGTCGAAGTACCGGATGAGGCCCGCCGCCGAATGGAAACCCGAGTCGCGGTCTCGTGCCATTGCGTTCCCGATTCTCGAAGGAATCTCGGTCTTAAAACGTTTTCGAGCCCAGCGTTGGAGCCCGGAAGCACGTCCGAAGAGGATTAATACGGCGCGGCCGGATTCGGCCCCGTCCCCGGTGGTGGCGCTCTCACGGTCGAGCCTGGTGTCGTCTACATCGGGAAGAAACCCACGATGAATTACGTGCTCGCGGTTGTCACGTATTTCAACGGAGGGTCCCGGGAGGTCGTCGTCAAAGCCCGCGGACGTTCGATCTCGCGCGCGGTCGATGTCGCCGAGATCGTCCGCGGGCGTTTCATTCCCGATGCCGAGGTGCGGGATGTCCGCATTGCGACGGAGAAGGTCACCGCGGAGGACGGCCGCGCGACGAACGTGAGTGCCATCGAGATCGTGTTGTCGAAGTGAGCTGCGCTCCCGAGAAAGAAACCACCCTGCCGTCGGCTTATGGCACAGGGGCGAAGGGCCGAGGTGTCGTCCGCTGCCTTTTTTTGTTCCGGCCGACGCGGTTTCCTCGTCGTAGATGTGCCGATTTCATTCGATTTGAAGCGGGTTGATTCGGAAGGCACTTAAGGTGACCGAGCATCGTAACCGTGATGCCTATTTCGATCCTCGAAGCCCTCGTCGCGGTGGGCGCGGCCTCCCTCGTCAGCGTTCTCATCTTCTACTTTGTGAAGGCATGGTGGGTACCCCTCGTGGTCCTCGGCGTGTTCTGGGCGACGGGCATCGTGGTCGGCCCGCTCACGAATCGGACTTTCATCCAGCCCGCCGATCTCTTCGACACGAGCGAGCTCCATCACGATCAGATCGTGGCGCTCTTGGGGGTCCTTGGAATTGTTGGCGCCGTGTGGGCCGAACTTCGCTTACGCAGGGCGACTCGTCCAAAGAGAATCGCCGCCCATACGTGACACCGGACGAAGGGCCAGTGGCCGACATTGCCTCCCGGGCTCCGCTAAATTTCGACCGAGTCACGAAAGGCGAGATCGACCCCGGTGAGGGAACTGACGAACTCGGCCGACTGATTCGGGCGATGCGGCGCAGCCGAACGCGAGCTTCGCAAAGCCTGGACCGGATTTCTTGATCGAACATCAGAAGCCGCGGAAAGAGATTTATCGGCCTGGCGTCTAGCCGGCCCGCATGGCGATGGTCGAGGTCCTGCTGTTGCTGGCCGTCGCGGCGTTCCTGGCGGGCCTCGCAGGTTCCTATCTGGGAATCGGGGGCGGCATCTTCCTCATTCCCTTCATGACCCTGGCGCTCGGGATCGACATCAAGGTCGCGATCGCGACGAGCCTGATCGGCGTCATCGCGACGTCCTCCGGCGCCGCATCCGTGTATGTACGGGATCATCTCACGAACTTGCGTCTCGCGATGTTCCTCGAGGTCGCGACGACCTTCGGCGCGATTGCGGGCGCCGTCGTCGGGATCCTCGTGCCGAATATCTATCTCTTCCTCACGTTCGGTGTCGTCGTCCTCTATGCCGCGGCGTCAATGGTGCGGGTCGCGGAGACCGCGAAAGATCGCGCGTATCGGGGTGGGGAGGAAGAACGGCCTCTCGTCAAGCGGCTGAACCTGAGCAGCGTCTACTTCGACCAGGAGGACCAAGGCGTGTACCGGTACCGGGTCGAACGTCCCGGCGCCGGGTTTGGCGCGAGTGCTGCCGCCGGCGTGTTCTCGGGTCTCCTCGGTGTCGGAGGCGGATTCATCAAAGTGCCCGCGATGAACATCTTGATGCGCGTGCCGATGAAAGCCGCGGTCGCGACGAGCAACTTCATGATCGGGGTCACGGCGGCCGCGAGCGCGTTCATCTACTACTCCCAAGGCCTGGTCAATCCGCAGCTCGCTGCGATGGTGATCGTCGGCGCGTTCACGGGGACGAATCTGGGCACCCGACTGCTCGTTCGATCGAAGGCCGCGAACGTTCGGTTCCTCTTCGCGGTCTTTCTGGCGGGGCTCGGCATCGCGATGGCCGCGCGGGCACTCGGGCTGTTCGGAGGGGTCCTGTGATCACGGCTCGAGCGGGCTTGCGCCTCGTCCAACACCGCATCGCGGCGCTGCGCCGCGCCGTGTTGACCGAGGTCGAGGACATCAATCGACTGATCTACCACATCCTCCGAGGCGGGGTCATCGTATCGGTCGCGTTCCTCCTCTTCGGGTTCATCTTGGCGGGCGCGACGGGCCATCCGCTCCCGGACAAGTCGGTCCCTCCGCGTCTCCTGGGAGCCGAACTCATTCGCTTCACCCCCGCGGGCTATCTGAACCTCGGCGTGCTGGTGTTGATCTTCACTCCCGTGGCCCGCGTCCTCCTGAGCCTGCTCTCGTTCCTGGAGGAGCGAGACCGCGGGTATGTCTTGATGACGGGAATCGTCCTCACGAACCTGCTGATCAGCGTCGTCTTGCTCGCGTGAACCTTTAAGCCCTCCCTCCCTTCGGGACCCGTGGACGAGATCCTCGCCGCGGCGCGCTCAGTCGACTGGCGCGCGCTCGGAGATCGGGCCCTCTGCGATGCATGCCTTGGCCGCCTCTTCGGCAGACTCGGCCACGGCCTGACGAACGAGGAGCGGGGCCGCGCGGTTCGGGAGATTGCCGTGGATAGCGAGGGACCGTGCTGGGTCTGCGGTGGCCTCACGGGTCGGTACGACGACCTCGCGGCCCTCGCGGCCCGAAAGCTCGAGCCCTGGGAGTTCGAGACGTTCCGGATCGGATCGAAGATCGATTTCGAGATGGCCGCGCGAGAGGAATCTCTGTGGGCCGAGCTCGCTCTGACGAGCCCGGAGGCGCTTAAGGCCGAGGTGAACCGCGAGGTCGGAAAGCGGGTCTCGGATCTCGTTCACAAGGAAGCGGCCCTGGACCACCCGGACGTCGTTGCGGTCCTCGACACCGGGTTCGACCATGTCGACCTCCAGGTGAATCCGCTCTACCTCCGAGGCCGCTACCGCAAGCTGTCCCGCGGCATCCCTCAGACCCGTTGGCCGTGCCGGCGCTGCCGGGGGAAAGGTTGTGACCGTTGCGGGGGCACGGGCAAGATGTACCCGACGAGCGTCGAGGAAGTGGTCGCGTCCGAGGTCATGCGGGAATCTGGCGGTACCGCCCATGCGATGCACGGGATGGGCCGCGAGGATGTGGACGCGCGGATGCTCGGCCGCGGGCGGCCGTTCATCGTCGAGATCAAGGAGCCTCGCAAGCGTCGGATCGATTTGGAGGCGGCCGTGGGGCGCATCAACGCTTCCGGGATCGTCGAGGTCGATCAGCTGGTCCCCGCGACCGGGGCCGGTGTCGTCACGCTGAAGGAGGACCGCGCCGCGAAGACCTACCGCGTCCTCCTGCGGATGGCCCCTCCCGTGGACGAAGCAAAGCTTAAAGCGACGCTCCCGGTTTTGGTCGGCGAGCCGATCGCCCAGCGCACGCCTGGGCGGGTCGTTCACCGGCGCGCGGATACCACACGGGCTCGACGGTTGCTGTCGGCTGAGGTCGTCGGCATCGACGGAGACCGGGCGGAAATTCGGGTGACCGCGGAAGCGGGGACCTACATCAAGGAGTGGGTTCACGGGGACGGGGGCCGGACGCGGCCGTCCCTCGCGGAACGACTCGGCGCGGCGTGCGAGGTGCTCGAGCTCGACGTGCTCGACGTCCACGACGGCGGGTGAGGAGATGGTCAAGGCCTCGAAAGGGATCATGGAGAAGACGCGGCAGAAGTTCCGCCGCAGCCCCCGCCAGCGCGGGCTCTCCCCGATTACCAGGTCGCTCCAGTCCTTCAAGGTCGGCGAGCATGTGACGATCGTCATCGATTCGAGCGTCCAAAAAGGGTGGCCTCACCACCGGTTCCACGGGATGACCGGCACGGTCGTGGAGCATCGCGGCGCCGCCTTCGTGGTCGACGTTCGCTTCGGTGGCCGGATCAAGAAGGCCGTCGTCCGGCCCGAACACCTGAGGCGGGCGTAGGAGGGGCACCATGGAGGAGTCGTACGTGTCCCTCGCCGAGCTGAAGGTCATCCTGGAGAAGGAGAAGGCCGTCCGGGGCGAGGTGAACCCGGAGCAGCAGTATTCGCTCTCGCACGCCGCGCTGTTCGCCCGCGTCGCCGCGGAGAAAGTCCCCGCGATCGTGAAGGAGCTCATGGAGATCCCGATGATGTCGCCCTTCAACGCGGTGAAGATCGTCGACCTCATGCCGACGCATCTGGACGACGTCCGCGCGATCTTCGCGAAGGAGCGCTTCAGCCTGTCGAAAGAGGATGCGGACAAAGTCCTCGAGATTGTGGGGAAGTACCGCTGACGAGGCGACGCGCATGGAAGATTACGCCCGCATCCTCGATTTCTTACCGCAAGGTCACCCCGACCAGTCGAAGTTCCATCGGGAGCCGCTCGCGTACGCCCTCGGGATTGACGAGTTCAAACTGTTCGAGCTCGTGCCGAAAGAGGGCGTGACGCTGTCCGTGGGGCAGCGGGTGTACATCGGCAAGGACGTCGACATGCGCAAGGAGGTGCTCCACGTGAAGCGCCGCGTCGGTTTCGAGGAGCTGACGACCGCCGCGCAGAAGGAACTGCCGTTCGTCATTCAGGAGACCGTGAAGGAGAAGGAGGCAAAGTTTGTCGA
>VBMB01000074.1 GCA_005878525.1 Methanobacteriota archaeon | reverse complement strand
GTCCCACTGGCGCAGACCGAAGTTGCTCCAGGTGGACGATCTCGAGGGGCACGCCGGCCAGGTGACGCAGCAGCCCTTCGACGTGGCCTTCCCCGACGACCGCGACGACGTCGCCGCGAGACTCCGCGACCTGGCGCAGCGTCCGGGCCATCGCCGCGTCCCGCTCGTCGATCAGGATGCGCTTTGCGGTCGGGAGCTCCGCCGCAAACTCACTTAGGAAGCTCTGCTCGTCCCGGTAGAAGCGCTGGAGTTCCGCTTCGACCTTCTCCTTGCGGGTGAAAAAGGCTCCCAGGGCGGATGTGAGGAGTCGGATACGCTCTCGGAGGGACATCTCTCCCCACACCCGTCGGAGGACCACGCGCGAGTCTTCGTCAATGAGCACGACCTCGCTCCCGATTTCTTGCGCGGCCCGAGCGGCGGCGACCATTTCGTCGCCGACTTGGACCCCATACTGGTCCGCGATTCGCACTTGGAATTGCGCCAGCAACCCGAGGACGGACCAACCTCGGCGCCTCGGCTCGCGGCTCATGATCGCCTGATAGCGGACGGGATCAAGCTCGAGGGCGACGACCTTCGGTCGGCGGGCCAAGACCTCCGCTCGGATCGCCGCCCCGATGTCGAAGACATGGCCCACGCCGAGGAGCGTGATCATTGCGAGAGTGACCATCCCTCGGGCGACGATAACGCTTTGCTTCGACGAGGCGACCGCGTTCCCCGTATCACCGGGAAAACCGCTCCCGCACGATGCGGCCGTACATGCGGATGATGTCGTCCGCGCGGACCCGGCCCTGCCGGACGGTTCGCTGCCGGGTGCGGATGTGGTGGACCACCGCGCGGTCCCTTCCGAGATCCACGATCTCTCCGATCTCGAATTCCTCGTCCGGCGCCGCGAGGACTTCGTGCGGCACGGTCCGGTTTCCCTTGTTGACGGAGAATTTGACCCGGACCCGGTCGATCCGTTTCGCCCAGACGGTGGCCACTTCCTTCGCCCGCGCGGCCGCGACGCGGCGTCCCTGGGCTTCCACCGCGGTGACCTCGATCCGCGAGTCTCCGAGGTCGAGGGCCTCTCCGACCGCGACGTTCTCCTCGGGCGAGAACTCCAGGGACGTGCGCTCCGACTTGTCGAGCCAGGACACGATGAGTGGGAGTTGGATCGGCTTCGGCTCCCGGGTGACGACGGTCGACACGCGGCCGCAGTTCGGACATTTCACCGTGCCTTCGAAGACGATCTCGTCCTTGCCTCCGATTTTGCCGCGGAGGACGCGATGCGGCACCTCGGCGCCGCACGACTCGCACTTCAGGACGAGGGCGCTCGGGGCGGCCATCGTCGTGTCGAACGCAGGGACGGAGAAAAGGATTTGTAGGTGCCTAGAGACGTCGACGCCACCCGCAGTCGCTCACGATGCGCCCGAACCGCCGTCCCACCGGGCCGCCGCATCGAGGACATCGAGCGGCTCGGACGAACGACTCGATCCAGGCTTCCCTGGTCTCCGGCAGGTCCGCCCGCTCCGCCTCCCTCAGGATGCGCTGCAGCTCGGGAGTCGTGGCGAGGTCCTGGATGGCTTTCACGGGGATGAGGCGGCCGCGACCGCCCCGCACGGGGAGGCGCATGAACAAGGGCGAGGCCGCGAACCCGAAGATGAGCGCGCCCACGTGGGCCTCCCAGGCGATTCCGAGCGGCCCCAGGAGTCCGAGGAGGGTCTCGAGGACCAGGAAGATCACGACCACCTCGACCACCGGCAACGTGGGGATCCCCCGGATCGGCAAGAACAGAGCGACCCGGTCTCGGGGGTAGAGCCGCCCGTACGCGCCGAAGACCGCGAAGATTCCGGCGGAGGCTCCAACGAGCAGGACCACATTGCCGAAATGGACGAGCAGGAAGACGAGCGCCCCCGCCGCCCCTCCGACGAAGAACAAGAGGGTCCACCGCGCGCTCCCGATTCTCTCCTCGAGCGTGGGCGAGATCAAGATGAGTCCGAGCAGGTTCAGGAAGATGTGCGTCTCCGACGCGTGCACGAACTCGAACGTGATCCAGGCCCACGGCGCGGGCGGCGATCCGGGAGCCGCGAAGAGTCCGAGTTCGAAGGTGACGGGCGAGAGGCGGACGAACCCCAACGCGGACGACGAGACCTGGAGGGCAAACACCGCGAGAATCGCGACGGCGTAGATCAGGGAGAGAGGCGCCTTCCGGACGAATCCGTACGCCGTCGCCAGGACGATGACCGCGATCGCGGCAAGGGAGACCGGCTGCACGGCCCTCTCATCTCGGGGACCGGCTTAACAGATGCGCCCGGTCACACGAACTTGTCGAGGATCAGGGCGATCTTCTCCGCGGCATGGCCGTCCCCGAACGACTTCGACTTCGTGCCGGAAGGATTGAACTTCTCGATCGCGTCGAGGATGTCCGCGGTGTCGGTCCCCACGAGGGCGTTCCAACCGTCCTCCACGGTCTCGATCCACTCCGTCTCGTCGCGAAGGGTGATGCACGGGACGCCGAAGAAATACGCCTCCTTCTGCACGCCGCCGCTGTCCGTAACGACCTTCGACGCGCCCATCAGGAGCGCGATGAAATCCAGGTAGTCGACGGGCTCGATCGCCTTCACCTTCGCCCGCAACGGCTCCCACAGGCCGAACGCCTCCAGGTTCTTCCGCGTGCGCGGGTGGATCGGGAACACGACGGTCCGGCCGGATCGGACCAACGCCTCGACGATGCCCGCTAGGGTTTCGCGGTCGTCCACGCTGGCGGGCCGATGCAGCGTGACGAGGATATACTCGCCTTTCCGCACCCCGAAGCGCTGGAGGATGTCGCGCGAGCGGGCCGCCTGGGCACTCTGCAGGGCGACATCGTACATCACGTCCCCGACGAGGTGCACCCCGCGGCTGATGCCCTCCTTGACGAGGTTGTCGACCGCGGTCTGCGTGGGACAGAACAGGAGCGCGGAGAGGTGGTCCGCGACGACCCGATTGATCTCCTCGGGCATCGAGCGATTGAAGGACCGGAGACCGGCCTCGACGTGTCCGAGAGGGCGGCCCATCTTCGACGCGACGAGCGCGCCCGCGAGCGTCGAGTTCGTGTCCCCGTACACGAGGACGAGATCGGGCTTCTCCCGCTCGAAGACGTCCTCGAGACCGTGCATCATCTCCGCGGTCTGGCGGGAGTGACTGGCGCTTCCGACTCCGAGGTTGTAGTCCGGTCGCGGCATGTCGAGGACCTCGAAGAACACGTCGGACATGCTCTCGTCATAGTGCTGGCCCGTGTGGACCAGAATCTCCTCGTGGTGCTGGCGGATTTCCCGGCTCACCGGCGCGGCCTTGATGAACTGCGGGCGTGCGCCGACGACGCTCGCGATTTTCACGGACGTCAGAGCGGACGCACCGCATATAATGATATTGTGCCGAACGACCCTGCTCGCCTCCTGGAGAAGATGAGCGAGGGCGAGCACGTTGTTGCGGACGGTCCCGCGCGCCCCCACGATCGTCACGTTCGACTTCACGCCGACAACAGCGGCCCGGTCCCGGTTCTCTAACTTGCGCTTCGGATTGAAACCTTTATGCGCGGCGGTCCCTTCCGAGCGCTCCGTGAGAGTCGCGGTCATCGGCCTGGGCTACGTAGGCCTTCCTTTGGCGGCGACCGTCGCCGCGACGGGAGCGAACGTCATTGGGGTCGACATTGACCTAGAGAAGGTAAAGGCCGTCAATGCGGGAGAAAGCCCGCTTCAGGGGCAGGAGCCCGGACTCGCAGAGCTCCTAAAAGAACAGGTGTCGAAGGGTCATTTGCGGGCCAGCCTCGAGGCCTCCGCGGTATCGGGCGCGGACGTCGTGGCGGTGTGTGTGGAGACCCCAATCGATCCGACGACTCACGATCCATCCTACAAGGCGTTGAAAGCGGCCCTCGCCGAAATCGCTCCGGTGCTGAAGCGAGGGGCGCTCGTCTCGATCGAGTCGACGCTCGCACCGGGGACCATGGAGGGCGTCGTGCGACCTGCGCTCGAGCGAGGCTCGAAGCGGACGGTGGGTCGGGATCTGTATCTCGTGCATTGCCCGGAGCGACTCACGACGGGGAAGCTCCTCCATCATCTCACGGAATTGCCGCGGGTCCTCGGCGCGAACGACGCGGTCTCGACGCGGAAGGCCCTCGCGTTCTACGCGCGCTTCGTGAAGGCCGAAGTCCACCCGACAGACTGGACGACGGCGGAGGTCGTGAAGACCGCGGAGAACGCATACTGGGACGTGCAGATCGCCTTTGCGAACGAGGTGGCCTTGATCAGCGAGGAGCTCGGTGTGGACGCCTATCGGGTGCGCGAGCTCGTCAATACGTGCCCCTATCGAATGATGCTCATCCCGGGCGCGGGCGTCGGCGGCCACTGCATCCCGAAGGACTCGTGGCTCCTCGTGTCTCCCGCGGTCCAGTCGAAACCGGAACTCATCCCGACCGCTCGCGAAGTACCGGGAGAACACGGACGACACGCGGAACTCACCCGCGAAGACGATGATCCAGGAGCTCCGGCGACGCGGTGCGGACATCGCGATCCACGATCCGTTCGCCCGCTCCGAGAGAGGCTATGCCGTCTTGCGAGACCTCAAAGCCGCGACGAAAGGCGCGGATTGCATCGCACTCGTCACCGCCCACGACGCATATCGTAAACTCGATCTCAAAGCGCTCGGCCGTCGCATGCGGCATCTCGCGCTCGTGGACGGTCGGAACCTGTACGCCGGCCCCGACGTCGTCAAGATGGGCTTCGTGTACCGAGGCATCGGAAAAGGACAGTTCTGACGCGGCTCGCTAAAGCTGAACGAGCTTCCCCGTTCGATGGGAGTCCGTCGCGGCGATGGCCACCTTGAGCGTTTCGAGCGCGTCTTCTCCGGAGACGAGCGGCGGCCGTTTGTGCTTGACCGCATCGAGGAAATCCTCGAGCTCTCTCTTCAACGGCTCTTCCTTCCGGACGTGGATTTTCTGCGTGTGGTGTTCCAGCGGGATCTGATAGAGATTGAACGGATCCAACGGGCCCAGGGTGCTCGAGCTCACGGTGACCGATTGCTCCGTGTAATCGACCTCGACGAAGTTCTTGAGGCACGTCAGGGCGAGCCTGCGGACCTTCATCGGGGTGAGCCAGTTCACCTCGACGAAACCGTGGACGCCGTTTTGGAACCGCAGCAGGATGTTCGCGTGGTCCTCGAAGGCCGCGTGGATCTTCCGGCCTCCCAGCGCGAAGACGCTCTCGACCGGCGCGCCGACGAGGTAGCGAAGGATGTCGATCTCGTGGACGCCGAGATCCATCACGACGCCGATGTCGCGGACCCGGCCGGGGAACGAACTCACGCGCCGCGCCGTCGCGGTCACCAGATCGCCGTACTGCCCTTCCTGGAGGTGCCGCTTCACGACCGCGATCGCCGGATTGTGTCGTTCGATATGTCCCACGGCGAGCGTCACGTCCGCGTTTTTCGCCGCGTCGACGATTCGGGTCGCGTCGGCCACCGTCGCAGCGAGTGGCTTCTCGACGAGGAGGGAGACGCCCGCCTTGATCGCGGCGAGGGCGACCTTCGCATGGTGCTCGGTCGGCACGCACACGCTGACCGCGTCGAGTTCTTCCTTGAGCAGATGAGCGGCGTCGGTGTAGTACGACGCGTTGAAACGGTTCGATGCGGCGCCGCCCGCCTTCACGTCCGGGTCCGCGATGCCGACCAGGTCCGCGATCTCCGAGTATACGCGGGCGTGGTTCTGGCCCATCGAGCCGACCCCGATGACTCCGACGCGCATCGGCGCCGTCACAGGCTCCGCGAAGGAGGCCTCCGGATATAAACGCGTGGCGGGCGCGCCGACGATGTCGAAGCCTTCATATCCGTTCGCGTCTTCGGTCGGATGTCCGGTGCTACGATGGCGGTCGATCCGGTGTGCGGGAAGCCCGTCAACCCGCACAACGCGTACTGGATGATCTGGTACAAGGGCACGCCCTATTACTTCTGCGGCGAAGATTGCCAGCTCAAGTTCGACCACAAGCCGGAGCACTATCGTCTACTTGCGTTGGACCGACGCCAGAAAGAAGCCATCTACTGATTCGTCCCGCGCGACGTCTCACTCGAAGCTTCTCAACGCCTCGGCCGGAGGGATGCGCGAGGCGCGGATGGCGGGGCTCGCGGTCGCGAGGACCGCCCCGATGAACGCGATGCCGCCCAGGAGCAAGAGCCGGTCCCACGGGATCACGAACGCGGCCTGGTTCGCGAAGAACCGCAGATAGAGGTCGTACGACAACGCGACGCCGAGGGCGACCCCCATTGCGATTCCCGTCAGCGCGATGAACGAGAGTTCGAACAGGAACGATTTGAGGACCATCGATTTGCGGAACCCGAGGGCGCGAAGGGCACCGGTCTCTTGCCGCCGCTCGACGACGTTGCGCATCGTGATGACGCCGAGGCCTGCGATCCCAACAATCAACCCGAGGGCGAGGTACGCTTGGAGCAGATTGAACACGCCCATCGTCGTCTCGAGGATGGAGTTGATCACCGCTTGGATGTCCACGGTGATGAGCTGGTAGGCGATGAAATACCGCTCCAGGTCATGGCCCGCTTGGGTCACGTCGACGCCCGCGCGGAGGTTGAAGTAGAACAGGCTCGCTGAATCGATCCCGAAGTCGGCCTTCACCGCGGAAGAGGACACCCAGAGGCCCTGTGCGAACTGCTCGTAGAGGATCCCGATGATGCGCACGTTTCGGGTCGCGCCGGTCATGTTGCGGAAGTGGAAGACGTCTCCAAGCACCGCCGAGAAACTCCCGAAGTTCGGACCGAAGTTGTTCGGGACCACGGTGCCATCGATGATCGCGAGTCCAGGATCGGATTGGATGGCGGTCCATGCGGCCTTGTCGTCGCGGTAGTCCAGTGCTCGCGCCTGGAGCGGGACCTCTGGCATCCAATCGGACGGCACGCCGATCAACGAGCTGTTGTGCTGGATTCCGGAAAGGTTCGCGTTACTCGCGATTCGAACCCGAGCCTGGGCGATCCCGTGGTTCTCGGTGACGTTGGTGGACGTGGCATTGTAAGAGGCGAAGGCCGCGTCCCAGTTCGGGATCGGAACGCCTGATGCCCCGAGCAATTCGAAGCCGCCGCTCTCGCGCTGGCTCGTCGTCGTGATCGAGGAGCTGACTTCGGCTTGGATGCCCGACATCGTGGCGATCGTGAACATGACGAGGGCGATGCTCGCGAGGGTCGCCCCGGTGCGGAACTTCTTGTTCATCGGATACGCGATCGCGGTCCGAACGACGGGCCGCCACGTGCGGCCACGCACGAGTCGGGTTGCGACCGCGAGGATTGAGTCGCTGTTGAACAGGACGATCAGCAGACCCCCGAGCACGAGCATGAGGCCCGCGGCGATGAAGAGCGTGATGTCCGCGTTCGCGATGCTGAAGAACTTCCATGGACTCAGCACCCATCCGACGATGAACGCGCCCGCGGCGGTGAAGACGGCCCGCGCTGGGACGGCCCGCATCGTCAGGACGGCGACTCCGAACGCGAGGCCGACGGGCCCGAGATCCTGGAGCAACAGGTTCTGCCGGAGAAGGGCGAAGACGAATCCGAGGGCGCCGAGGACCGCGATCGCCGCCCCGGCGGCCACCTGTCGCCTCGTCGAGCGATGCGGGACCGGCTCCGGGATGTCCCGAATCGCGCGGACGATGTTCAGCTTCGACACGCGCCACGAGGCGATGACGATCGTCGCCATCGTGATCAGGAAGCCGATCGCGAATCCGTTGATGAGATCGGAATCCGTCCACGTGAGGATGAACCCGGTGCCGCCGAAGGCCGAGGCGCCGAAGACCTGCGAGAAACCCCACAGGATGACGCCGGCGACGAGCAGGCCGGTGAACGTGCCGATGACGGAGGACAGCAGGGCGTACAGCAGGCCTTCCGACACGAAGCTCTGGACGAGATTCGTACGCCGCATCCCGAGAGCCCGCGCGACGCCCATCTCCCCCTTCCGCTCCTCGGCGAGCATGACGAAGATGTTGATGATCAGCAGGACGCCCGCGATGACCGTGAAGAACCCGAGGAGGACGAAGACCTGGCTCAGCTGGTCGATGTTGCGGGTCGCGCCGTCGATCGAGTCGGCCTTCGCCTTCGAGATCGTGAACGTCGGAGACTGCGGCAGGAAAGGAGCCATTTCCCGCACCACGGCGTCCGAGCGGAGGTAGCCTTGGGTGACCCCGCCGACGTTCGCCACGGTGATCGTATTGATCTGGCCGGCGTCCCCGAGGGCGGCCTGGATCGTGGCCAGCGGCACGAACAGGTTCTCGTTGTCATTCCACGCCCCGCGTCCCTCATCGCGGACGATCTCCTTCACGCTCAGGGACATCTGGGCGTTCCCGCGTGGCGTGCCCATGCTCACGACGAGCCCCTCTCCGACCTTCGCTTCGACGGCCGTCGCGAGCTTGGCGTTGATGATCGCCTCCGTCGCACCCAGACCGGCGCCGTTCCATGCCGACCCGTCCGCCCGGACGAAATCTCCGAGGTCGCGGCCCGAGTCGAAGCCGATCACCGTCGCGGTCGGCTCGAAGAGTTCGGACGTGGTGTCGACGACGGCTCCGGGGAGCTGGTACCGAGGCGCGAGTCCGGCGACGTCCGGCATGTCTGCGAGGTGCCTCGTGAGGTTGTCGTACACCTGGGCCGAGAACGGCAGGCGCCCTCCCTCGGGCGAGGGGACGAACACGACTTCGTCGACCGCACCGAGGGCGCGGAACACGGCGGCCTTGACCGTGTAGTCGAAGGTGCTCTGGATCACGTACGACGACGTGATAATCGCCGTCCCGATGAGGAGGCCCGCGACGACGATCGCGACTTGCGTCTTCCGGCGGAAGAAATTCCCCGCGCCGATCCGCAGCGGGAAGCGCTTGCGGCCCGCCCAAGCGAGGACGACGAGGCAAATCGCCCCGACGACCAGGAGGAGCGTGATCGCGCCGTCCATGGGACCGCCTCAGGCGGGCGTCGGGCGGAAGGATTTCAGGATCACGCCGTTCCGCATGACGATGACGCGTTGCATCTGGTTGCCGACCGCGCTGTCGTGGGTCACGACGATGAACGTGAGCCCTTTCTTCGCATGGAGGCGCTTCATCAACTCCACGACCTCCCGGGACGTCTCCGAGTCCAGATTGCCCGTCGGCTCGTCCGCGAACACGATGTCCGGTTCGTTGACGAGGGCCCGTGCGATGGCGACCCGCTGCTGTTGGCCTCCGGAGAGCTCCGCGGGCTTCTTCATCGCGACTTGATCGAGGCCGACCGCCGCGAGGGCGTCGAGCGCCTTCTGACGCGCTTCCTTCGGGTCGTCTCCGCGGACGAGGAGCGGCAGCTCGACGTTCTCCACGCTCTTGAGGACGGGCAAGAGGTTGTAGTTCTGGAAGATGAACCCCATCTTCATCGCGCGGAAATCGGTTTTCCCGTTGTCGCTCAGGGTCGAGAGGCGCTGGCCCGCGATCCACACTTCGCCGGACGTGAAGTCGTCGATCCCAGACAGGCAGTTCAGGAGCGTCGTCTTGCCGCAACCGGACGGGCCCATCACGGCGACCATCTCTCCCTTTCGGACGTCGAGGTCGAGGCCGCGGAGCGCCTGGACGGCCCCGCCGCCGCTGTCGTAGGTCTTCACGAGGCGACGTGCGACGACGATGCGGTCCTCGGTCCGCGGGGCCTTGGCCGGAGCCACGGCGGGCGTGGGTACGGTGATGGATTCGGAAGACATCGGGGGCCGGGCTCCTGGGCCGACGGTCCGAGGAACCCGCGCTACATGAACGTTTTGGCGGATTCCTCCGGAGACCTCAGAGGCGGAAGGTCGCCGCGAGCCGGGTCACCGTCCACAATCCGAATGCCGCGAAGGCGAGGAGGAAGCCGAGGAGGACGGTCGCTTGCGCGGCGACCGCGAACACACCGATCGCTCGAGCGGCGAGGACGACGGCTTGGGCCGCCAACCCGCCGAGGATGCCGCCCAACGACACGAGGAAGAATATCCCGAGGGCCGCGAACGACAGCGCGGACGGCTTCAGCTTGATGCGCGTGAGGAGCGCCGCGGCGACGAATCCCCCGCCGATCGGAGACGCGATGGAGAGCGCGAGGCTGTCGATCGGCAAGCGGAGGGAATGGGTCGCCTCGAGCAGGGCGAGGAATGCGCCCGTCACCCCGAGGCCGATCAGCGCGAAGCTGAGCATGAGGCCGCGGAAGTAGGCCCCGGGTCCCTGCGCCGAGGTCAGGACGATCCACATGTTCTCGCGCTCGTAGAACGCCCAGTTCATCGCGAGGATCCCCAAGATGAACGTCAGCAACTGAGAGACCGCCACGACGCCGATCGGATTCGCCCCGCCGCGCCCGACGCCCGATGAAAGGATTCCGATGATGGCGAAGAGGGCGACGAAGAGGATGCTCCCGTCCCGCCAGATTCGGACGAGGTGGAGGCGCGTCATGAGGCTCGTGGCTCCGCCTCGCTCCGGCCGGAAGCGGACGCGGGTGGTCACCACACCGAGACGAGCGGTCATGTGCCGCTGGATCTCCATCCGGGAGCCCATGTCGACCTGGCCGAACCCCGCGGACATCGTCGGCCGCAGGCCGTGGACGATGTATGTCTTGCTCAGGGCGTACCACGCGGCCGCGATTCCGCCCGCATAGGCCAGGGCGAGGAGGACATCGAGGATCGGCCACGTCGTGCCACGGAGGACCGCGAGACCGAGCGCCGCAAAGGCGGTCGAGGGGAGCGGAAGATCCGCGAATCGGATCGGGAATGCGGGGTCGGCGAGAGAGGCGGACGGGATGAGGGAGAGGATGAGGAGGGCTGTGGTCACCAATCGGACCGGGCGTTTCGGGAACCGGACCCGCAGGATCACGAGGACCTGGGACGTCATCAAGACGAAGAACGTGTACACGATCAGGAGGGCGAAGAGCGGAAGGGCCGCGACGGCCGGTCGCCCCGTCGTGACGGCCATGCCGACCGCCGCGACGGCCGCCGAGAGCCCGCCGGCCCCGAGCAGGCTGACGAGCTGGAAGAGCAGGTCCGCCACGAGGTACTCCCGCGGACGCACATCGGCGGTGAGGAAGAAGTCGAACTCCGACGCATGGGCCGTGACGCCGGCGCCGAGGGCGTACAGCAGGCCGAAAGACAGGAGGCCCGCCAGCGGAGCCGCCAGGACGTCAATCGCCGCGGTCGGGTCGGCGTCCCTCACCGTCGTCCCGAGCGTGACGCCGAAGGCGAAACCGGACGGCAGGAAGATCAGGATCAACGCGAGATACGCGAGCGGCCCGAACCGGCCTCGGAGGGCCGGTCCGAAGAAGAACCGGAGTTTGTAGGTGAACAGGGTGAAGGTCCGACCCACGGCCTATCCTCTCCGGAACCAGCCCCGACGGCGCGGGGTTTCCACGACCGGCGCGGCGGCTTCTTGCGTCAACCTCAGGAAGACGTCTTCGAGGCTCCCCTCTTCCCCGGTTTGCGCCTGGGCGCGGAGGGCCGCGAGGTCGCCGGTCGCGACGTTCCGTCCATGGCTCACGATCGCCACGCGCCGGCAGAGGCGCTCGGCCGTGTCGAGCTGGTGCGTCGAGACGAGGACGGTGGCGCCGGCGTGGGCCATGGTCGCCAGGCGCTCTTTCAGCAGATGTTGTCCCGCGGGATCGATGCCGATGAGCGGCTCGTCGAGCACGAGGATCGAGGGCTCGTGGATGATCGCGGCCGCGAACGCGACCTTCGCCTTCATCCCTTTCGACAACGAGGCGATCGTCTCGTCGGCCTTCGGCGCCAGGTCGAGGACCCTCAGGAGGTCTGACGTCCGTGTGGCGAGGCGGTCCTTCGGGAGATTCCGGATCCGGCCGACGTACCCGAGGAATTCGGTCGGCGTCAGGTACTCGGGCAGGGTTGGCGCCTCCGGCATGTAGCCGAGCTCCGCCTTGTAGGCAACCGGATCGACGAGGACATCGTGGCCCCGGACACGCACGATCCCGTAGTCTGGTCGCAGCAGCCCGACGAGGATCTTCAGCGTCGTCGTCTTGCCGGCGCCGTTCGGGCCGATGAGGCCGAGGATTTCGCTCGGGTACGCCTCGAGGGAGAGGCCTTGGAGGGCCGGCTGGCCGTCGTACGATTTCCAGAGCTGCTGCAACTCGATCGCGGGCAACGGCATGCGAATCGTCGACGAGACACGTCCGCGACATTTGAAGGGTTGGATGGAGTGCCGGGATCAGGCGAGGCCGCGGCCGATCCAGAACAGCAGCGACGCGAGGTGGGTGGGCCTCACACGACTTTCTTTCCCAGGAGGGCCCGGAGGCGCCCCGCTTTCGCGGTCATGCCTTCGCGATCGTAGAACACGACGGCCTCGGCGAGGTCTTCGCGCCAACGGTCCTCATCGTGAATCGCACGCCGGAGCTGGGCCTGCGCCTCCCAGGCGGCCGCGACCCCGCCCCAGTCCTCCGCCGCGCCGAGGACGTTCTGGGCCTTCGTGAAGGTGACAAACGCGAGATCGAGCCGCCCCGTCTTCCCGTAGAGGCTGGCCAGGTTCAGGAACGCCGAGCCGCGGCCCTGGAGGTGCGCGCGGTCGTCTTTCCGGTGAAACCGCTCGAGGGCATCGAGCAGGAACGCCTCCGCGCGTTTCGGATCGTCCCGGTTCGCGGCGAAGACGCCGGCCGCGAGGAGTGCTTGGCCGAGGAGCCCCGGCTCACCGGATGCCTTCGCCTCGTGCAACGCCTCATCGAGGGTCAGGCGCGCATCGTCCCACCGGCGGAGTTCCATCAGTGCGTTCCCCTGCCGCAGGAGGGCGAGTGCGCGCATCGTCGGATCCGAGGACGCGCGGGCGAGCTCCGCATAGAGGTCCGCCGCCTCCACCCATCGAAGGGATCGCTCTTTCTCGACGCCGTCATGGAGCGCGGCCTGGAACGCTTGGAGGTCCATCGCAGCGCAGACAACCGGATCGCGGCCTTTTGCCCTTTTGCGTCCCTAGTCCGTCCGTGCGAGTTCCTCGACGGCCGCGACGATGCGCTCGACCTCCGCCGGGCCGACGCCCGGGTGGACGGGGAGCTCGAACAGACCCGGGATGACTTCGTCGGCCACGGGACATCGACCGCGGATCTTCAGGTCCCGGAGGGCCTTCTGTTTGTACAACGGCATGGGATACGACGGCCGGCAGCCGATCCCGTCCTCCGTGAGGTCCTGGACGATCTCCTCCCGGGACCGCGGGAACGGCTCCTCCCGGCGGACGATGTACTGGTAGTACGAATGGACCATCCAGTTGCCTTCGGACGGCGGGACGAGGCCCTCGATGCCGTCGAGGCCCTTCGACAGTGCGCGCGCGTTCGCTCGTCGCTGCTTCACCCAGCCGTCGAGTTTCGCGAGCTGCGCTAGACCGATCGCCGCCATGATGTCCGTCATCCGGTAGTTGAAACCGACGAGAATGTGTTCGTATTTCGCCGGTTGGCCGTGGTGGCGGAACAGCCGGGCCTTCTCCGCGATCCGATCATCGTCGGTCACGATCATGCCGCCTTCGCCCGTCGTCATGTTCTTCGTCGCGTAGAAGGAGAAACAAGCGGTGTCGCCCAGGTTGCCCGCCTTCTTGCCGTGGTACTCCGCGCCGGCGGCCTGGGCCGCGTCCTCGATGACCGGGATGCCGCGATCCCGGGCGGCGGCGAGGATCGGGTCCATCTCCGCGGTCTGGCCGTACAGGTGGACGGGCATGACCGCCGCGGTCTTGCGCGTGATCACGGAAGCGAGTTTCGTGGGGTCCATGTTGTACGACGAACGGTCGATGTCAACGAAGACGGGCTTCGCGCCGCACAGGAGGACCGTCGACGCGGTCGCGAAGAACGTCAGGGGCGGGATCACGACCTCCTGGCCCGGACCGATGCCGTGCGCGAGCAGCGCGACGTGGAGGGCTGCAGTGCCGTTCGTGACCGCGATCGCGTGCTTCCGGCCAAGGTCCTTGGCGAAGGCCTTCTCGAACGCCTCCACCTTCGGGCCTTGGGCGAGCATTCCGGACGCGAGGACCTCGCGCACCGCCGCAACTTCGTCCTCGCCGAGAATGGGGCGGGCGATCGGGATCATCGATGCGCGGAATCGGCTCCTGACTATGAAGGTTCGCCGCTCACTTGCGGCGACGGGAACGAGGTGGGCGCCTCTTTGGTTTCAGCTCTGGGAATTCTTTGCCGTCATGGGCGCATCGCATCGTACGGTCGAGAGGTCGGCCGCATTCGCAAACCCAGCCGATGACCTCCGCGGGAACTCCTGCCACGAGGGCATGGGCCGGTACGTCCTTGGTGACGACGGCGCCGGCTGCGACCATAGAGCTGCGTCCGATTGTCAATCCACAGAGGATCGTCGCGTTCGCGCCGATGGAAGCTCCGTCCTCGACGGTCGTTGGGACAACCTGCCAGTCCGGACTCACCGCACGAGGATACAAGTCGTTGGTGAAGCACGCGTGCGGGCCAATGAAAACACGACTGCCGATGGTTACGCCGCGGTAGAGCGTGGCGAAGTTTTGGATCTTGCAGTCATCGGCAACCACGACCTCGATGTCAATATAGACATCCTTGCCGATGCTGCAGTTCCGCCCGAT
>VBMB01000073.1 GCA_005878525.1 Methanobacteriota archaeon | reverse complement strand
AGGAGACCAGGTGGAAGCGGCCTTCCAATCTCTTGGCGAGCGGATCGTCCTGTTCCGACGCGCGAAGGCCGAACGAGAGAGTCAGGGACCGCCGTAGACTGGAATCGCTGCACCCGTAATCGGTGCGGCGTCCTCCGAGCACAGCCAGCGGATCACGCGCGCGACCTGATCCGTCTTGACCCACTTCGAGAAGTTCGCCTTCGGCATCGCTTCGCGATTCGGCGGCGTGTCCATGATCCGCGGCATGACGCAGTTCACTCGCACGTTCGCGGACTTGAGCTCCCGCGCCAAGCTCTCCGTGAGGCGGTTCACCCCCGACTTGCTCGCGGAGTACAGAAACGATTCTTCATCTCCTTGAAGGGCCGCCTCACTTGAGACGCTCACGATCGCGCCTCCCTTTGCTGCCCGCATCGAGGGGACGACCGCCTTGCACGCGAGGAACGCGGACATGAGGTTCAACGCAATCGCCCGATCGAAGTCCTCCGAGGACGTCTCTTCGACGGGACCCGCCATGTACCCGCCGATCGTGTTGACGAGGACGTCGATCCGTTTGAGTCGCGTGAGGATTTCTTTCGCGACTCGGTCCATCTCTCCCGCTTGTGTGACGTCCGCCTTGAGGAGCGTCACGTTCTTGCCTAGGGCCCCGAGGAGCTTCTCGAAGTACGGGATCTCGCGGTCCAACAGATACACGGCCACCACGGTGGCGCCTGTTTCCGCGAAGGCCTTGCACACGGAGGAGCCGAGGTAGCCCGTTCCGCCGGTCACGACGACGACTTTTCCGTCCAACCCGCCACCCGCCACCGGTAGGCCGTCGCGTGTCATGAGTCTGGTGGCTTCCGACCAAACCGGGAAATGCGGGGGAGGCGATTCCGGGCATGTGACGGACGAGGTCCGCGAGGCGTTCGTCGCCCGTGTGAAGGCGATCGACCCGGTCTTCAAACGAGGGGACCTGGAGCCTTTCTGGACGATGCTCCGCGAGTTGGTGGCGATGGCCCCCGAGCGCCGCGATCTCTCCCAGAAGAAGTCTCACTACCTCGCGAGCTTGGCGGTGAGGTCCCTCGGCCGGGACGATCCGCGATCCGCCCTCGCCTTCCTCGACTACGCGGACCGCTCGATCGAACCGAGCCACCTCACCCCGTTCCTCCTTGGGGAGCGGGTGGACTTCCGTCGACAGGCCGACGTGGTCCTGAAAGCCCGAAGGCTTCGGTAGCGAGAATGCGCTACGCGGTTCCGGATCGCAGAATCCGGGCGATCCGTTCTCCGCGAAGCGGCTGGCTTGCGCGGCCCATCCCGGGAAAATCGATCGTCCGAACGTCGATCCCTTTGAGACCCGCGGCATACCCGACAACCGACTGTCGGTACTCCAGCGACAGAAGGTCGACGACGAGACGGGGATGAATCGAGTCCACGTAGGAGGCCAGGATCTCGGGGAGACCGCGGTCGTGCCACCAGCGGTTCATCTTGCCGAACGGTGGCGTCGGCTCGGCCATCGACAAGCCGTACGCCGGGACGGTGTCTCGCGAGGCCACCAATCCGCGGAGTCCCGAAGCGATGACGATTTCGACGTTCGGGGCGCGCTGCGCCCACGCTTCCTCGGGGATGCTCATGTACATGTTGCCCTGGAAGCGACGATACGCGGGAAGCAGTCCACCAGGGCGCACGGACCCCTTCGGGCTCTTCTGGAGGACCTCTTCCCGAAGCCCTTCGAGCTTCGGCCGGATGGTTGAGGGCAGCGCCGCCCAGATCGAGTCGACCTCGGGAGCATCGGGCGACCCGCCCCTTGCCTTGCGGGTGCTCTCGGGAATCAACACGACAATCTCCGGTTTCGCCATCGGAGTCGGGAACGCGGCATCGTGCATTAGCTCTTGCGAGCGCGGAGAATCGAGATCGCGCGTTTCGATTCCTAGCGTGCCGCCGTCTTGGTCCCGGTCCCTACGACGTTGGATTTCGTCGCCAGCCACCGAGCGACGACGTCCTCGTGGCCCCGCGCGTACGCGGTCGCCGACAGGGTCCGCGGGTCTTGCCACGACAATTCCGTATACCACGGCGGTACCCGGAGCTCGTACTCTTTCGGCGGCGTCCCGTCGACGAAGAACCAGATGTCGTAGTGCTTCTCTCCAGGGGCCATCTTGGAGGGATAGAAGTCCACCTCCGATCGAGGCTCGGAGTACTGGAGTTTTGGAATCCTCAGGATTTCCTCGCCAATCCTCCGCGCGGCTTCCCGCGGATCCTCTCCGAGCTTCAGGTGGGTGGCGGGAACGGTCCACCCCCATCCGTGGGTCTGGCGTCGTTCCGGCTCTAACCCGGCAAGCGCCTCCCATTGCGGGTCGTCCGCGTATTTGCCCAGGAGGATCTGACCGCGACGGGTGACGAACAGGTATGCGCAGACGCACATCCCACCCGGCGGGACCTGCTCGAATCCCAAGGGCGGGGCATGCTTCATGAGCCAGAGAAACGGACCGGCGCCCGGCACGAATTGGGGAGCACGCATCACGGCAAAGGCCTTGCGGTCCAAACAGATAAGAGCCGCGCGGGCGTGGCCCGGTCCAACGATGGCTCGGAAACCCCGAGAGCGCAAGTACAAGCGACTGTTCCTCGCCGCAGACCTCCACGGGTCCGAGGTCACCTTTCGGAAGTTTCTGGGCGCGGCCACGTTCTATGATGCGGACGCCCTCCTCATCGGCGGCGATCTGACCGCCAAATCGATCACCCCGATCGTGCAGCAGAGAGACGGCCGTTACCAGACGCGCCTCGCGGGCGGAGTCCGCGACAACCTCACCGAGGCCGATTTAGCGCCCATCGAGAAAGCGATCGCGGACTCCGGGCCGTATCCGGTCCGGATGACGGAGGACGAGTACGCTCGCTTCCGAGCGAATCCGGACAAAATCGAGTCTCTCTTCACAGACCGAATGATCGACCAGATTCGGCGATGGACCGAAATGGCCGAGCGGCACCTGGCCCCGCTCGACATTCCATTGTACTGGATCGGCGGCAACGACGACAAGGCTGAAGCTCTCCTGCAAGCTGAATCAACGCCTCACGTCCACTACATCGATGAGAAGGTGACCCGGTTCGATGAGGACCATGAGATCCTAGGATTTGGATGGACGAATCCCTCACCCTGGCACACGCCGAGGGAGCTCTCGGAAGACGGCCTCAAGAGACGTCTTGATCCACTGTTAAGCCGGGTTGAAGATCCCGCTCACTGCATTTATCTGATGCACGCGCCTCCGTATGAGACCGGGTTGGACATCGCGCCGAAACTCGACGAGACGACGGACCCGCCGCGTCCGGTGGTGCGGGGGGGACAACAGGTCTTGATTCCAGTTGGCAGCACGACCTTCCGTTCCGCAATTCTCGAAACACAGCCGGTCCTCGGGCTCCACGGGCATATCCATGAGACGAAGAACGCCGCGAAACTCAAACGGACCGTGTGCGTGGATCCGGGTTCCGAATACAGTGCGGGGACGCTCCGCGGTGCAATCATCAACCTCGAGCGGGACCGCGTGTTGAGCTATCAGTTCACGACGGGCTGAGCGCTCGACTCCGGGGAGATTCGGAGCGACATCCTAAATCGGCGGGATCTCCTTGTACGCGAGGTCCAGGTTAATCCCGACGCTCTTCAAGTATGCCCGTCGCACGAAGTAGTAGACGGACCAGCCGATGAAGATCGCGAGCATGATGAGGAGCGATTTCACTCCGTCAAACCCGGCCGACAGATTCGCGATGCCGAGGAACGGCTCGACGATGTACAGGTAGAGCATCGCGGCGCTGAACGCGGCGGCGATGGCCCCGCAAATCGTGATGACCGGGATCGGACCGACTTTGTACTTCGCGATCGGGGACGTCCGATACACTTCGCGCCGGGTCCTCGGGAAGATGGCCCCGCCGATGGCGGTCCCGATGTACATGACGGTCGCGACCGCGGTGACCGCAAGGGTGTACGTGAGGTACCCCGGCACCATGTTGTAGATGTACGCATACACGTAGCCGCCGAGGATCAAGAAGATGAGGTGCGCGTAGACCGGCGTGTGCGTGCGCGGACTCACGTGGCTGACGACCTTCGGCAGAGCCCCGTCGATCGACATGGCGACAGCGACCCGCGTCCATCCGACGATGACATTGAAGACGACTTGCAAGGCGTTGAGCAGGACCCCGACGATCATGAGGAACAGGATGATCGGATTGTCAGTGAGCATCATCGCGAGGTTGCTGAACCAGGGCGCAATCATTGGCAGCCCGGGAACGAACGACGCCGCCGCTGCGCCGGATAGCCAGTTCTGGCCGACGGTTTGAATCATCGCGAACGCGAGGACCGCCATCATCAACATGCTGACAAGTCCGCCGCCGAGGTTGATGAACATCTGATTCCGGAGGCTCTGCGCTCCCTGGATCTCGCCAGCCTGTTCTTGCGCATACCCGACCCAGCCGAGGCTCGTGAGGGCCACGGGAGCAACGAGGAGCGTCGTTAACCACGCCGCTTCGGTCGTGGGCGTGAAGTAACCTGAAAGGAGCTGTCCGTACGTGAGACCGCCCGGGCCCACGATGACCTGCGTTGCCCGGTCGAAGCGCGCGACGAAAGTGGATGTCGGCGTGAGGAAGAACATCACGACCATGAGGAAGAAGCTCAAGAGGAATCCGTACCACATCACCCACTGAATCTTGACAAACCAACGGAAGCTCTTGATTAATACCGCGGCGGCGATCGTCGAGGATACCATTGTGGTGATCATCGCACCCATCGGTGTCGCAAACCAAACGCCCCAGTCGATGAACATCTGGTTCCCCGTCGTGAGGCCAAGTCCGAGGAACATCGGCGAAAGGCCGAGGACCGCGACGAGCCAGCCGCCGAGCGCCTGCCATTGGAGGAAGAACGTGATGATCATCGTGGACACAATGGCGAACCCGAGCCACGGCTTTAGCGTCCGGCTCTGGAATACGTAGTCGCCACCGGTCCGAGGCATCGCGGAGGCAAGTCCGGCATAGACCACGGCCAAGAATCCGGTGAAGAGCCCCGTGACGATGATCCCGACCCATACGTTGGCGTTCGGGAAGACCGACAAGGTCGTGATGTACACCCAGGGAAAAATGACTCCGATGTTCAGGACGTTGTACGCGAACGCCGAGTAGGGCGACATGACGCGGACGAGCCCCGAGGCCCGTCGCGTGAACACCTGAACTTGCGCGGTCGCCTGCTGCCCCGGTCTCGCGAAAACGTCGACTTCGCCCACGGGCCTCGCCCCCCCCGCTTCCGCGCGGGTAACGGTCGCCCGCACATCAAGCTTTTGCCGGGCCAGTTTCGATCGCCTCGTTCGTGCACCGTAAACATCCTTATACGGACCTAGCGACTCGCGCGACGCGCGTTGGCTGCGGCGAGCCTCCCACATCCGCCGTTGGGTTCGGCCACGGAGGCCGCCCGCCTCACCCCGTGCGACCATGCCAAACGAACCGTCCTTCGTGGCTCTCGGAGAAGCCGATTTCCTCCGCGAGGCACGGGCGATCGTCGACGCGGCCCAAGCCCAAGGGACGTCCCTGCGAATCTTGGGTTCCCTCGGCATTTACGCACACTCACTGCACGTGCCTGAGACCATCTCGGTCCTGCACCGCGTGGGACGCATCAGCGAAGGCACGCCCCTGTTCACGGATCTTGACCTGATGGGATATGCGAGTCAGGGCCGCTCGATCAGCCGCGTGTTCGACAGCCTCGGGTTCAAGCCGGACGACATGATCAACGGGTTCTTCGGCGACCGACGGCTCGTGTACTACGAGGGCCAGAATCGATTCCACGTCGACATCTTCCTCGACCGGCTCGAATTCAGCCACGATGTCCTGTTCGGAAAGAAACCCGGCAACGGACGGCTGGAGCTCGACTCTCCCACGATTTCCCTCACGGACATGGTCCTCGAGAAGCTGCAGATCCACCGGATCGGACGCAAGGACCTCGTGGACCTGATCGTCCTGTTCCTCGGGCACGACGTGAAACGCGCTGCGGACGGCGATCGCGAGGCGATCGACGCCGGACACATCGCCGATCTCCTCGCGGACGACTGGGGGTTCTGGTACGAATCGACGCAGAACCTCGGGAAGTCGAGACAGCTGCTCGGCAACTTCGTGGCGGAGGGAAAAGTCCCCGCGGATTTCGCGCAGCGGATCGAGGGTCGGATTGGAAAGCTCGAGGCCGCGCTCCAGTCCGTCCCAAAAGGGCGGGCGTGGCAGAAACGAGCCAAGGTCGGCACGGCGAAACGGTGGTTCCGCGAGGTCGAGGAAATCGTCCGCTAGCGATCGGTCCGAGCTCGGTACTTTCGGCACGGTTATGCGCCACGTCCGCCTGCCACGCCTGAAGACGGTCGCCACTCCAGACACCGTTTGCAGGAGGCACCTTCAATGGCCAAGCCCGCGCCGCCGCATGCCGTCGTCCTCGGGGATGCCCGCATCACGATCGATGCAATCCCCGCGCAAGTGTTCGAAGCGCTCACGAATCAGGAACGACTGGTCGAGTGGTGGGGAGACGACGTCCGCGTTGACGCCCAGATTGGCGGAGTGTACGAAGCGACCCTTCCGAATCGACGACTCGAAGCGACGATCACGACGATCGAGGGCCCCCGGAAGCTCTCCTTTGCGTGGCCGCTCGCGAAAGACGATCGATCCGTCGTGACAACGGTGGCGTACGGACTCTATCCAAAAGGGCCGCAGACCGCCGTGCATGTCACCCATCACTCTCCCGAAGCGGTGGCGGGTGATTGGGGTACCATGTGGCAGCAGACGCTCGAGTTGCTGAAGTCCTATCTCGAGACGCCGCAGCCGGCATCCGACGGATGAGCCGACCGAGGGTCGGGGCGCCGAACAATTTTTCAAACCCTTCGCGGTTCGAGGTGAGAGGTGTGTCGATGTCCCTCTCGCCGATTCGAAAGATCAACTCGATCTGGGTGCATGTCCGCGACATCAAGAAAGCCCGCACTTTCTATCATGACGTGCTTGGTCTGAACGAGATCTGGTACGATGAAGAGGGAGAGTCCGCCTCGTTCCGAATTCCACGTGGCCCGCCGCTCTCGATGCACGTCCAAGGGAAAGGCGAGCCCGGGCGCTCCGCTGGCACCGTGTCCGGAATCTACTTCTCCGTCGCGGACGTGAAGCGAGCCGCACGCGCGATCGAGCGAAAGGGCGGGACCATCACGGACCGCCCAGAGAAGAAACCGTGGGGGAATTGGAACGCGACGATCGCGGACCCTGACGGGAACGAATTCGTCCTCACGGATTGATTGGGTGCTCTGTCAGCGGTTCTCGTCATAGGCTTGTTGCAGCCAACCGAGCACCTCTGAATCCACCTCATCAGGTGCCGTGAGTCCAATTTGAACCTGCATGGTCTCTTGAATCTTCGAGGGCTGGAGGCGCCCCTTGGGCTTCCGCCCTTCCAACCGCAGACCGAGATCGACGCGGTTCTTCGTCGTCGCTTGGATCCGGGCGAATGTCCGGCGAGGAGAGACGAGCGAGACATAGGTCTTGCGCGCCTGGATTGTGACCTGGCCGAGACCCGCCGCAGCGTCGATGAGAGCGTCGAAGATCGGCCGGAGCTGCGCCCGGTCTGCGTACTGTCCGTCAATGAGCTCATCGGCCGTCGCAAGGAGAAAATCCGGGTAGCCGAACCGTTCCATGACCAGGAGCGACTGTGCGTAGCCGGTCACGCCCTGCTTCGTGAGCCACACCCGAAGCGACTCCTCGTCGTCCAAACGCTCCCGCTGGATGCGCCGATTCCAAGTTTCCACTCCCTCCCCCGTGCGCTCCTTCAGGAGCCGCGCGGACATGTCCTTCATTCCTTGCCAGTCACGTGTCTTGGCCATCATCATTCCTGCCGTGCGACCGTCGCCCGATTGATGGAATCGGGGAAAAACCTTCGGGAGTCGTGACGACGGACGCGATACCTAGAGGAGCACGCGCTTGAGACCTGCAGCCCAACGAGACTCAAATAAGCCAAGCGTTAAATAAGCAGTGTGTTATACTGTGTTGGAGACGGAAACCATGATCGAGAAATTGACGCACGTTCCGATCGTCGTGAGCGACCAAGAGAAAGCCCTGAAATTCTACACCGAGGTGCTCGGGTTCGAGAAGCGGGCGGACTACCGGAACCCTGGCAACCCGCGATGGCTCACCGTCGCACCCAAGGGGACGGACGTCGAGCTGATCCTCTTCGAAGGCAAATACAAGCTGGATCCTCGCGTGCCGCCCGAAGCAGGGAGCGGAGGCAATCACTTCGTTTTCAGGACGAACGATTGCCGCAAGGACTTCGAGATCTTCAAGGCGCGCGGACTGAAGTTCAAGGACCCCGCTCCCGTCGAGGCGAACTACGGCATCGCGGCCTACTTCACCGACCCGGACGGCAACCACCTAACGCTGCTCCAGCCGGGGCCCGTGCCGGCCCAGAGCCAGCGGAAGGCATGATCCCGTGCTCGGGATGAAGAAATACCCGAAGGAGTACATCGCGGCGTGTCGCGCGAAGGTCGATACCGACCTGCGCGCGTACCGAAGCCAGGTCGGCAAGACGCCCTCCAAGGAATTCGAGGCCCGCTTCTTCAACGACCAAGTCCTCCTCCTGGACTACATGTTCGTTCACCGGCTCTCAGGCATCGAAGGCAAGGACGGCAACCCGCTGAACGAGGTCCGCGTCCTGTGCAATTCGATCCTGCTCAACCGGGGCAAGCTGCAAGTCGACAGGCTCCCAGGGTGGCCGAACTCGGCCGTTGCGGGAATCAAGCTCCCACCGGAGAAGTCCGTGCTGAAGCTCAAACCGAATGACGAGGTCCGGCTGAGCGAAGCCGACTTCGAGCGCCTCTCCAAAGCCTTTTTCGCCGAGCTCGAGAAGAAGTTCGGGTGATGACCATCGTGACGACGAACGTCTTCCTCGCGATCTCGGACCCGACGCGCCGCGCGGTCCTCGACCTTCTTGCGACCGGCAGCCGGAAGGCAGGCGATATCGCCGCCCGGTTCCACTACCTCACGCAGCCCGCCGTGTCCCGTCACCTCAAGGTCCTCCGCGAGGCGGGGCTCGTGAATGTCGAAGTGAATGCGCAGCAGCGGATCTACGAGTTGAAACCGGAGGGACTCACGGAACTCTACGAGTGGGTCGCGAAGTACCAAGCGATGTGGCCCGAGACCCTCGAGGCCCTGGAGCGTTATCTCGATGCCCGGGCGGTCCGTCAAAAGCCGAAGGGGAAGAAGCGATGACGAGCGGGATCCTTCGAATGGACGCAAGGTTCCCGCGCCATAAGCGAGCGGCGGTTTGAATATGCACCGACAGGTATCACGGCACGCTGGGCCAGGAGAACGAATCCAAGTGACGACGTCTCACTCCTCGCGGGCTGGCACCGTGACGTTCGAGGGGGACTACGCCACCATCGCCTTCGAACGACGCATCCGCCACCCGATCCAGGTCGTGTGGGAAGCGCTGACCGAGTCCGAGCACCTCGCACGCTGGTACATGACGAGGGCTCGCCTCGACGCGCGCGAAGGAGGCAGCATCGACTACCAGAGCGGGCCCGCCCAATACCATGTGACGGGGAAGATCCTCACGTGGCGGCCGCCGCGGGTCTTCGAGCACGAATGGAATGTCGAGCCCCGGAAGGAGCTCCCGAAGGGCGAGAAGAGCATCGTTCGCTGGGAGCTCACGCCGGATGGCGATGGCACGAT
>VBMB01000016.1 GCA_005878525.1 Methanobacteriota archaeon | reverse complement strand
AACGGATGCGCATCCCTCATCCACCGGGATGTGTTCGCCCACGTCGGCCTCTTCGACGAGGCCGATCGCCTCACCTACGATTACGACATGTGGCTAAGAATTATCCCGAACTTCGAAATCCGGTACCTGCCAGAAGTCTTGGCGTACTATCGTGTTCATCCGGGCCAGCTCTCTCGCCGGGAGGAGATCCTGAATCGGGCGAGGCGACGTGTGCGATCCCGGGCGATCCGGCGGCTCGATTCCAGCCTCGCCCTCCGCAGCAGCCTACTCCTCGCCAAAGACGTGGCAGCGGTCCTTCCGTGGAAGCTCAAGCCGCGCGGCGGCGGACAATCTCTCTTCCGCGTGGCCACCGGCCTCGTGGACGGGTTCCGTGCTCTGGTGAACCCGAGCGGCTGAAAACGGCCCACCGGACGACCACGGCGGTCGGTCTTTGGATCGGCAAGCGTTGTGTGGACCACTGAGTCGCCCCGGATAATCGAACCGATGCGCGGCGTCAACCGGCGATCCGCCGAATCGCATCCGCATACCTCGGCAGATAGGTGTCCAAGAGGAACTCGGGCCGGAGCGGGACCCTCCCGCGAGGGACTCCTTCGCCATACACCATGCCGCACTGGTACTTTCGGACGAAATCGGCCATCGCCCGATACGGCGACACGAGAACCGGGATGCCCGCAGATGCGTATTCAAAGAGCTTGTTCGGAAGGACGGTGTGAAACCGTTCCACGTCCACGGTCGGCAGAAGGATGAGACCGAAATCGTACTGCGTGAGTTCCCGCAGAAGGCGTCCCTGCGGGATCGGATCGTGCCACTGAACGAGGTCCTTGAGTTCGGACCGAACCGCTCCCTCCTTGCCCTGTTCCGTGACTCCGTACAGATGGATCACATGGTCTTTGGCCAAGCCTCGGAGAAACGGTGAAATGGACCGCGACGACGAATCGCCAGATGGTTGCACGAGGCCCACATATACGCAATGGGAGCGTCCGTCCTCGGAGAGTTTCGGCATCGACGTCTTTGGGACGTCCTCCGCAAGGACGGCGTTCGGGACAACAACGCTCTGGCGGAGCGAATACTTCGCCTTCGCGCAATTCAGCATCTCCTCCGTCGTGTAGACGAGGAGGTCAGCCTCTTCATGTACGCGCCTCTCGGCCTTGCCCTGGACGTATCGCCGGACCCGCCCCCCGATGGAGGTGTCCTCGGCCTGGTCGTAGAGGGACCACATGTCGTACACCTCGGCCACGACAGGACGACCCGTCCCGAGGGCGGCGGCCCCAACGAGATCCGGGGTACAGGTTCGGATCACGTTCCCCGGGAGCGACGAGATCGCTTTTCGGATGGCCTGCGGGAGGACTCCGGTCGCCGCGCCCAAGTAGTAGTGCCGCCGGAGGACCTCAGGGAGCCGAATCACTCGGTCGAAAGTACCGACTGAGAATGTCACCCGGTACGTCGCGTCGAAGTCCACAAGGAACCGTCGGATTGACAGACCCAATCGGGAGAGGCCTCGCGCGATCTTTTCGCTGCGACCATCAGGATATGGTTGGGCGAATGCGATTTCCACCGTGCCAGCCTCTGAGTGATCCGAACCGTCGAAAACTGGCGACGCTATTAAGACATGTCCAAGCCCGACGACTGGCCCCTTCAAACACCGCCTGAGGCCTTCCCGGCGACCTGTCCAGAAATCCCGCCGGCGAGATTTTGTCAACGCGACACTCGAGCGGCCCGCTACAATTTTATAGCCATCACCACGTTGCGCGTGCCTGTCTGACCCTCGTCAGACGCCAGAAGGATATAGATGGGATGGGTAATGACAGCGCGCCCCAGCGCTGACTTTCCACCGGTCAGGTGAGCCCTTGTTCCTGAAAGAGATTCAGATGGAGAACTTCAAGTCGTTCGGGCGAAAGATCACGGTCCCGTTCCTCCGGGGGTACACGGCGATCACGGGGCCGAACGGCTCCGGCAAGAGCAACATCGCGGACGCGATCTTGTTCGTCCTTGGACCGAAGAGCTCGAAGGCGATCCGCGCTGGGAAGCTGACCGACCTCATCTGGAACGGCGGGAAGGACAAGAAAGGCGCCGATTCCTGTCAGGTCAGCCTGCTCTTCGACAACTCGGACCGCCAGATCCCGGTCGAGGCGGACGAGGTCAAGCTCACCCGGTATGTCGGCCTGAGCCCCTCCGTGGACGGCGGCTACAACTCGTACTTCTACATCAACGACCGAAAGTCCTCGCTGTCGGAGTTCGACTCCCTCCTGGCCCACGCCCGGATCTCCGCGGAGGGCTACAACCTGGTGCAGCAGGGGGACGTCCAGAAGATCGTCTCGATGTCCTCCATCGAACGCCGGCGGATCCTGGACAACATCGCGGGGATCACCAAGTTCGACGACGACATCACCCAGGCGGAAGGGAAGCGCCGAGAGACGGAGGAGAATCTCGAGCGGATTCGAATCATCCTGGATGAGATCGACAAGCAGATCAAACAGCTCGAGGCGGACCGCGACGGCGCCCTGAAGTACAAGGAATTGAACGGGCGGATGTCGACCGCGAAAGCCCAGCTCGCGTACAAGAACCGCGAACTGATCGAGCGGCAGATCGTCGGCACGAAGGAGCAGATCGCGAAACACGAGGCCGACAAGGCGAACGGGCGAATGTCGACCGCGAAGGCCCAACTCGCGTACAAGAACCGCGAACTAATCGAACAGCAGATCGTCGGCACGAAGGAACAGATCGCGAAACACGAGGCCGACAAGGCGAAACTGGAAGGCCAGAAGGCCGAACTCCGGACGCTCTTCGACGCGGCCGTCGCGCGCCTGAACGAGCTCGAACAGGAGATGGCGGAGCGGGGCGGCGAAGAGGCGAAGCAGCTCAAGGAGAAGTTGGACGGCCTCCGGATCGAACGCGCGCGGGCGACGGACGGAACCGAGACCTCGAAGGAGGTCCTGAAGCAACTCCGCGTCGAGGCCGGTGAGGCGAACCGAGAGCAAGCGAAGATCCAGAAGGAGACGGACGCACTCGCCCGAGAACGCGAAAAGGTCGACGCCCGCGTGGGCGAACTCGATGAGCAGATCAAGGCGGCGGACAAAGACCTCCATGAAGTCGACGAGCTGGCCTCGAAGAGCGACGCGAAGGTCCTCGGCATCCAGAAGCAGATCATTGCGCTCAACAACGAGATCGACCAGGTGGAGGAACGGGTCAAGGGCATCGTGCTCGAGGGGGACCGCACGAAAGAGGCGATGTCCCGTCTCGAGTCCGAGATCACGCAGATCGAGGAGTCCCGGAAGGCGTACCAGGTCGAGTACGACGACGCGGATTGGCAGCTGAAGGAGCTGCGGACCTCCACGAAGGAATCGGGCAAGAGCCTTGAGAAGCTCCAGCAGGAATTTCACGAGAAGCGGGCCGAAGAGGCGAAGCTTGCGAAGGAGCAGGCCGAGCTTCAGACGGCAATCCTGAGCCTCACCCGGCAGTACGCCCAACTGAAGGCCGAGGCGGACGTCGCGGAGAACATGAAGCGAGGCTACACGTCCGCGGTCTCCGCAATCCTCGAGTGCCGCGAAACCGGCTCCATCAAAGGCATCCACGGCACCGTGGCGCAGCTCGCCCATGTCGAGACCCAGTACGAGACGGCGATCGTCACCGCCGCGGGTGCGCGGATGCAGGCGATCATCGTCGACGACGACTCGGTCGCCGCGCAGGCCATCGACTACCTCAAGAAGCGGAAGATCGGCCGCGCGACCTTCCTGCCACTCACGAAGATGCTCGTCGGGAAACCGCGGGGCAAGGCGATCCTCGTCGCCAAGGAATGCCTCGGCTTCGCGATCGACCTGTGCCATTTCGACGAAAAGTACCGCGACGCGTTCTTCTACGTGTTCGGCGACACGCTGGTCGTCCAGACGCTCGACGAGGCCCGCAAGTGGATGGGCGGCGTGCGGCTCGTGACGATCGAAGGCGAGCTGATCGAGGCCTCCGGCGCGATGATCGGCGGCGACATGGAGCGGTCGACGGTCAAGTTCGGGCCGAGCGTCGCAAGCGAGATGGAGAAGATCGCGGAAAAGTTGCGCGAGGCGCAAGCCCACGGCGAGACCGTCGCGAACCGACTCGACGAGTTGCGGAAGGCCCTCCTCGACCTCGAAGGAGAAATCAAAGACTCCGGAGGCCGGAGCGGGGCCGTCGAGGTGAAGACGAGCACCCTGGAGTCGAAACGAAGGGAGTTCGCCGCGAAGCTCGCGACCGCCGACAAGGACCTCCGGGACCGGAAGGACCGGTTTGGGGAGGCGCAAACGACGGCGGTCCGCATCGAAGAGGACCTCACGAAGTTCACGAAGGGGAGTTGAGTGGCCTGCGGTCCAAGCTGGAGGCGATGGCGACCCAGACGACATTCCTCGAGGAGCGTCGAACAGAGGTCGGGTCGCGCCTCACCGCGCTGGACGGTCAGAGGAAGGATCACGAGAAGCGCATCGATTCGTTCCAGGAGTCTCTGGGCCGCCTCGAGACCGAGATCCGAGGCCTCGAGAAGACGGACCGCGAGGCGGACCTCGACAAGGTGACGCATAAGATCGACACGAAAGAGGACTTCCTCCTGAAGATGCAGACGGAGCTCACGGTCCAGGAAGAGCAACTCGCCGAGGCCGAACGCGTGATGAAGGAGATGGCGGTCGAGTTGCAGGAGGGACGCCTCCCGAGCCTCGAGGAACTCAAGACGACGATCGCCGACTGCGAGGCGGCGATCAACGCCCTTGGCCCGATCAACCTGCGGGCCCTCGAGGACTACGACGCGCAGCAGGCGCGCGCGGTCGAGCTGAAGGACGAATTCAAGCGGCTCGAGGGACAGCGCGAGGAGCTGATCCATCTGGTCGACGAGCTCACGGACAAGAAGAAAGAGGGACTCGCCAAGATCTTCACCTCGATCAACGAGAACTTTAGTCGCGTCTACGCGGAACTGACGGAGGGCGGCGAGGCGGAACTCGCCCTGGAGAATCCGGAGAAGCCGTTCGAGGCCGGACTCCTCCTGAAAGTCAAGCCGGCCCACAAGAAAGCCCTCCGGCTCGAGGCGCTGTCCGGCGGTGAGCGATCCCTCGCCTCGATGGCCCTGATCTTCGCGATCCAGGAGTACGACCCGTCGCCGTTCTACCTGCTCGACGAGATCGACCAGAACCTCGATGCGGTCAACGCGGAGAAGGTCGCCCGGATGATCCGTCGGAACAGCGCGACGGCGCAGTTCGTCCAAATCTCCCTCCGCAAGGTGAGCCTGAAGGAGGCCGACCACCTGGTCGGCGTGACGATGACCCCCGAGTCGCTGTCGGAAGTGATCATGCGCGTGAACCTGGCCGACGTCGAGGACGAGAAGCCCACGGAGGCGATCCCGGCATGAGCGAGAACTATCAGGCGATCCTCAACCACCTGCTCTTCCACAAGGCGTTGATCAGCGAGACGGAGGGCGGCCAGCGCATCAATCGCTACCTAGCGATGCTGAACGAGATCGATCAGGGGATGCACGTGGCGGTCCGAGACCCGTTCGAGAAGTCCGTCGTCGCGGCGTTCGAACTCGCGCTCGAGCGGCGCCTCGACCCGTGGGAGATCAACCTCGTGCCCTTCACGAAGCTCTTCCTGGACAAGGTCAAGAAAGACGGCGCCGTGAACTTCGTGACCGCCGGCAAGCTCGTCTTCCTGGCGTGGTCCATCTTGAAGATGCAGAGCGACAAGGTCCTGCTCGACGCGATGCCGCCGGAGCCCGAGGCCGACGTGGGTGGCTGGGACTTGGACATGTTCCGGGATCCCGCGGACCTCGACTACAACCAGGTCGTCCTGGCCGGCACGGCGACCCCGCTCACCGAAGCGATCCGTCGGGAAGGACGTCGGGCCGTCACCCTGATGGAGCTGATGGACGCCTTTGATGAGGCCCGCCGGGAATCGGAAATCCAGCTCCAGCTGAATGCGTTGCGCGAACAGGCCATCCGAAAGTTCGCCCCGAACTTCCACCGGAAGGTGCACGGGGAGGACCTCACCGAGGACATCGCCCTCACGTGGCACCGGCTCACGCAATTCAACGGGGAGCCGATTCCTCTGCGCCAGCTGACGGCGGGCGGCGTGTGGGACGAAGTGACCGTGTTCATGTCCCTCCTCTTCCTCGCCCATCTGGAGAAGGTGAAGCTGTGGCAGAAAGACTTCCCGTACGGCGAGATCTACGTGAAGCGACTCTCGATGACCGCGGAACTGCCGATGGAGGAGCTGCTCGCGATCCCGGTTCTCGGCCCGAAACCCGAGGTCCCCCAGGAGGCGGTCCATTGAAGGAGCGAGCCCTCGTCGAAGCGGCGTTGTACAGCGCGGGCCGCGCCCTGACGATCGACGAACTGGCGCGGACCACGCGCCTCGAGCCCGAGGCGATCAAGGCCCACCTGCGTACCCTCGCCGGCGAGTACACGAAACGGGAGAGCGCGCTCGAGGTCGCGCAGATCGGCACGAAGTGGACGATGCAGATCCGAGAGGAGTACTCGGAGAGGGCTCGGGCGTTCGCGCCGCCGGAGATCGATCGGGACATCCTGAAGACGGTCGCCCTGATCGCGTACCACCAGCCGATCCTCCAGAGCGATCTGTTCGACATGATCGGGTCGAAGGTGTACGAGCACACGAAAGGCCTGGAGGAACTCGGTCTGATCTCCCGCAAACCCTCCGGACGTTCGTTCTCCCTCGCGACGACCCGATATTTCGCCGAGTTCTTCGGACTCAAGTCGACGGACCGCGAAGGGATTCGACGGCTCATGGCCCAGAAGGCCGGCGTGCCCTACACGGAACGGGGCGAGGCGACGCCGGCCGACGATCCCGGCCTCGAGGCATCGCTCCCGGCACCGCCCCCGGGGGATGCCGTGTCCCATCCGGCGGTGTCCTCCGCGGCTGCGGCGAACGAGTGACGCCGACCGGCCAGGGCGGGGTGCTCCCGTGGCCTCGTCACCCGACTCCGTCCGCTGGGCAAATCACTCGTGATAATCACGGGCTAAGCCGTTTATAAGCTCGACTTCGTCGTAGGTTCGCGATTCCTCGGGGGAGAGCCGATGCCGTCCCCCCGAGGCACCGGAGCCGACGAACCGTGAGCGGGTACCTGCGGGACAGCCAGCTGCGCAAGCAGCTCGAAGAGAAGGTCAAAGAGGCCACCCGGACGCGCCAGGCCGCGGAGGAAGGCCTGAAGGCGGCGCAGGACCTCATCGATCAAGCCCGCCGAACGGATGCGAACGTCGTCGAAGCGGAGAAGGCCCTCGCCGAAGCGAATGCGGCGATGGCGTCAAAGGATTACAAAGTCGCGGTTGACAAGGCGGGCGAGGCGCTCGAACGAGGGAAGCGCATCTACCGGGAACGGGCTCGCGGAATCGTCGATTCGAGCGCGGCCCTCGGCCGGCTCGCCAAAGGCGTCGGCGGAGACCTGGCGGAGACCGAGGCGGCCCTCGCGAAAGCGGAAGGCTCCCTGGCGTCCGAGGATCTCGGCACCGCGATCGACCTCGCGAAGAAAGCGTGGAAGCGAAGCGAGAAGATCCTCCAGGAGCACTTGTCTTCCTCGTTCTCGAAGGCGCAGTCGCTGATCCTCGCGGCCAAGAACCTGAGCCGCGACGTCGCGCCGGTCGAGGACCTCCTCTCTCGGGCTCGGACGGCGATGGAGAACAACGACTTCCAGAGCGCGCTCGATTTCACGAACGAAGCGCTCGAGACGATCACGGACGACCTGACGTCCGCCGTGGACAAAGAGGTCCGCGACGTCGAAGATCTCGTCCGGACCGCGGCGGAGCTCGGGGCGGACACGACGAAGGCCACGACCCTGATCGAGCGCGCGCGGGGCGACATCGGGAACCTCGATTTCGAGAAGGCGAAGAACGCGATCCGACAGAGCCGTGCGGAATCCGAGAAGGCCCTCCAGCGGTCGCTCGACGGCCGGGCCGGCGACTTCTCCAAGTTCGTGCAGGAAGCCCGGGCCCTCGGTGCGGACCCTGCGGCCGGGCAGGAGTCCTTCGACAAAGCCGATGCTGCGATCAAGAAGGGCCATTACCGGGAGGGGGCGCAACTCGCGAAGCAGGGGTTCCAGGCGCTCCAGCAGGCCCAGTTCCAGCGGGTCGTCGGCGTGATTGCCACGTCCCGCGAGAAGTTTACCGCCGCCGCGAACATGGGGATCGACATCCGAGGCCCGATGGCGGATCTGACGAGCGCACGGGATTTACTCAAACGCGGTGCGTTCCGTGACGCCCTGGATTCCGCGAAGCGCGCGGACGGGGCGGTCGACACGATCATCCAGGGATACCGCACCGTGGAAGGGCGGCTCAAGGAGATGCACCGGGCCTTCGCCGAAACGGAGGCGTTCGGAGTGCAGACGGTCCGCGCGCGGAAGCTCGCCGAGGTGGCCCGCCAGGCCTATCAAGAGCGCAATCTGGCCGACGTCGCGAAAGCGGTCGACGCCGCGGCCGAGGAACTGAGGAAGGCCGAACGCGAACGGGTCATGCAATCGATCGAACGCGCGGAGTTCGTCCTGACCCTCGGAGAGCAGGCCGGCGCAGACCTCGCGGACGCCTCGAAGCTCCTGCACGAGGCCATCGTCGCGACGAAGGCGGACGAGCACCGGAGGGCGTTGCAGCTCGCGGGGGACGCGCAAGCGAAGGCGGAGCGGATCCTGTCGGACCGCGCCGGGGAGAAGATCGTCGCGTTGCGCGCAGCGCTGCCCCACCTCGGGGACGACGCGGGAAGCCTCAAGGCCATGCTGAACCGCGCGGACGCATCGATCGCCTCGCGAGACTTCGAGGAGACCTTCCGAGCCCTTGCCGAAGGAGAGAAGTTCGTCGAGATTCAGATTCACACGCACGCGGAGGAGATCGTCGGAGACCTCGCGCTCGCCGTCCGGATCGGCGTGGACGTCGGCGCCAATGTGGCTCCCCTCGAGGCGATCCACCGGAACCTGAACGGGTTCCTCGCCCGAGGCCAGGCCGGAGACATCGTCGCCGCCCGGGAGAAAGCGAGGGCCACGCTCGCCAGTGTCTCCGAGGAACTGGCCGCGTTCGTCCGGGCGCGCATCACGACCGCGGAGGGTCTCAAGATCGACGTCGACGAGATGTCCGATCTCGTTCGCCGCTCGCGCCTCGCCTTCGGCGTCCAGAACTACCACGAGGGACTGCGCTTGCTGAACGAAGCCAACGAGCGAGCCAGCAAGATGACCGCGCTCCATCGCCAAGCGTACAACGCGATCGCGAGCGGGGCCGCGTTCGTCGCCGAGGCGAAGAAACGCAACGTCGACGTGTCGAAGGTCGTCGAGATGCTCGTCGACGCGAAGAAGGCCTTCGAACGGCTCGAGTACGAGCAGGCGCTGCAGATGGCGTCGTCGGCGCGCGCGGAGACGGACAAGCTCACGGTCCTCTATTCATCGGCCCAACGAATCCTCTCGTCGCGGGGCCGCCTCGAGCTCGCGGGCAAGATGGGAATCGACGCACCCCACCTGCGGGACGTGTTCGGAGCCGCGAAGGAGGCGATGAAGGCGAAGGAGTACGAGAAGGCGCTGACGTTGGCGCAGCGCGCGGAGGACGAGTTCACCTCGCTCATCAAGGAGAAGCTCACCTCGTCCCTGGCGGCCGCGGAATCCGTCCTCGGCTCGGTCGAGGGCGTGAACCTGGCGCAGTCCAGCGACGCGATCGTGCGAGCCCGCCAGCACCTCGACGCCGGGGAGCTGGAGCAGGCCGCGGACCTCACGCTGCGGTTGCGGGAGCAACTCGACATCCTGAAGCGGCAAGGAGACGAAGCCGCGACGGCCCTCCGTCGGCTCCGGGAAATCGTGACGGACGCCGAGGCGATGAGCTTGCCCTTGGCCATGACGACCGGCTTGCTCGAGCGGGCCGACCGGGCGTACAAGATGGGCCAGTTCGAGGAAGCCCTCGACCACGCCGCGCAAGCCGAGGCGGAAGCATCGAAGGAACGGGACCGCGGAATCGCCTCGAGGATGAAAGGGTTCGAAGAGAGCCTCCTCCGGGCCCGCATGGACGGGACGGACACCCGATCCGCCGAGCGACTGTTCGAACGGGCGCGCGAGTTCTTCCGGGCGAAGAAGTACCGCCAGGCGATCGCGGCCGCGGAGCAAAGCGAAGAGGAGGCGGAACGCGTCGGCCTTCAACAGGGGATGTCGAAGCAAGCGGTCGAGTCCGTCGAGCGGAAGCTTCGGGCGATCGGCAAAGGGCCCCTCGCCGTCACCTCACTCGTCTCCGATTCCCGGAGGATGTACAACGACGGGGACTACGTGAAGGCGCTCGACACCGCAATCCGCGCGTCGGACGCCATCGCCGACCTCCGGATCCTGCTCGAAGAGGTCCAAGACGTCCGGAACCGGGCCCAGGGGCTCCTGCAGACCGCGTACGAGGTCGGCGCGGATTCGACGAAGTTCGAGAAGTTCTTCCAGGAAGGGGAGGTTGCGTACGAAGCGGGCGAGGTTGAACGCGCGCAATCCGCCTTCGCCGGGAGTATCGATTGGGGCCTCGGCCTGCTGAAGTCTCACGTCCGCGAGGAGTTGGCGAAAGGCGAGGCCCTCGTCGAGACCTGCCGGAAGATGGAGATCGATCCGACCCCGGTCCAGAACAAGTTCTCGGAGGCGAGGACCCTGGCCGACGCGGAGAACTTCCGCGAAGCCTTGGCGCGCATCCAGTCCGGTCGGGACGCGGCCCAGTCGGCCCTCGCCGGAAAACTGAACCGCGCCCTCCAGGAGGCGGCGGACAACGTCGCCCACGCGAAGAAATTCGGATCCGATTCCCGGGACGCCGAGGCGCTCTTGCGGCAAGCGAACGAGCAGATCCTCCAAGGCGAGTTCGCCGAGGCCATGGACGTGGTCAACAACGCCTTGGAACGGGTCGAATCCGCGAAGGTGATCGAGAAGCGCTTCATCGACCTGACGTTCAAGGCCGAGACGACGATCCGGAACGGCCGGAAGTTCGGCATCGACATGAAGGTCGCGGAAGGGAAGCTCGCCCAGGCAATGCAGCTGCGAAAGGCCGATCTCCCGGAGGCGATCAAGGCGGCGGAGGAAGCGTACCGGGTCGCCTGGGAAGCCACGGAGGAGTTCGCGCCGAGCATGAAAGCCTACGTCGACGTCGGCCCGGTCCGATTGAACGAATGGGCGGATGCGACGCTCACGGTCGAGAACGTCGGCAAGGGGCTCGCGAAAGACGTCCGGGTGCGCATCCTCGGTGACGCCGAGACGGACGGCATGGTGGAAATCCCCGGGGTCGGCGCCCACCGCTCGGAGGCACTGAGGCTCCGACTCAAGATGACCGCCTCCGGTTCCGTGCCGCTCGCGATCCAGATCGTCTCCCACCGGGTGTTCGACAACAAGGAATACACCCAGGAGATGATCGCCCAGGTCGACGTCTCCGAGCGGGTCCAGGAGAAGGCGAAGCGCCTCACGGCGGACCTGGAGAGCCGGTGCCCGATCTGCAAGGGACTCATCAAGACGGGCTTCAAGGTCACCCGGTGCGGCTGCGGCCGAGACTTCCACGAGCTATGCGCGAGCCGCGTGGGTCGCTGCCCCGTCTGTTTCCGCTCCTTGCAAGGCGCGGTCGAGTGATCACGCGAGCCGACCCGCGGCCCCTTCCACGGCCTTCAGGAGCTCGCCGGTCGCCATCCACTCCAGGATCCGGTTCGCATCCGGGGCGAGGGAGCGGTCGTCGACCAGCGGCGGGACTCCGGACCGCACGAATGCATGGGCCGCCCTCGGACCGATGCCGGGACGCAAGGGCTTGAGGAACTCGAGGCCCTGGGCCGCGGCGAGGACCTCCAACGCGACGACCCGCGCCGCGTTCTCGAGCGACTGCCGGGCCTTCAGGGCGGCGGCCATGCCCATCGGCACGAAGTCCTCCTGGTTCGCCGAGGTCGGGATCGAGTCGGCGGATGCGGGATGGGCGAGGACCTTGTTGTCGCTCGCGTAGCCCGCGGCGACGTATTGCACGATCATCATGCCGGAGTTCAGGCCGCTCTTCTCGGTCAGGAAGGGCGGCAGCTCGCTGAGCCGCGTGTCGACGAGGCGGGCGATCCGCCGCTCCGAGAAGCCCGCCAGGACGGCCATGCCGAGAGCGACGTGATCGAGGGCCATCGCGAGCGCCTGCGCGTGGAAGTTCCCTCCGCTGACGCTCGTCCCCTCCGGGAAGATGAGCGGGTTGTCCGTCGCCGCGTTCATCTCGATCCGCAGGGACGCCGCCGCGTCCTCGAGCGTCGCGCGAACGGCCCCCAGGACCTGCGGGATGCACCGCAGCGTGTACGGGTCCTGCACCTTGTGCGGACCTTTGTGGGACGGGATGATCTCGCTCCCCCGCAGGAGGCGCCGCAGGTTCGCCGCGACCTCCCGCGCCCCGGGTTGCGGCTTCAGCCCGACGAGGCGATCGTCGAACGGCTTCGGCGAACCCCGGAGGGCCTCGAAGGACATCGAGGCGGCCACCTGGGCGTCCTTCAACAACCGCAAGCCATCGTTCACGACGATGGCACCGACCGCCGCCATCACGGAGGTCCCATTGATGATCGCGAGGCCTTCCTTGGATTGGAGAACGAGGGGAGCCAGTTTCGCCTTCGCAAGGGCTTTCGGCCCGGGAAGAATCTGTCCTTCGACCTCCGCCTCGCCCTCGCCGACGAGCACGAGGCCCAGGTGCGCCAGCGGGGCGAGGTCGCCGCTCGCGCCGAGCGACCCCCGGGACGGGATCACCGGATGGACACCGAGGTTCAGAAAGTCCAAGAGGCGGGTCACGAGGATCCGACGGACGCCGGAGTAACCCATCGCGAGCGTGTTCGCCCGGAGCAAGAGGGCGGCCCGCACCTCATCCTGACGGAGCGGCGGGCCCAGACCAATCGCGTGGCTCCGCAGCAGGTTGAGCTGCAGCGCCCGGACGTCCGCGTCGGAGATGGCGACGTTCGCGAGCTCGCCAAAGCCCGTCTTGATCCCGTACGCGAGGGAGCCCTTCGCGACGACCTTCTCGAGGGCTCGACGGCTCGCGTCCACGCGCTTCGCCGCGGCCGGGGCGAGTCGGACCGGTTCGCGTTGGCGGGCCACCGCGACCACGTCATCGAGGTCGAGCGACCGGCCGTCAATCGAACGCATGGAGGACCGCCGCGGCATCCCGGTTCCGCGATATAGCTTTCGCGCGGTGTCCAAAAGGCGTTAAGCCCTGCGGGCGTTCGGGAGCGGTCCATGCAAGTCGTCTTCCTCGGCACCTCCGGATCGTGGCCCACGCCGAAGCGGAACGTGAGCGCGGTCGCGATCAAGCGAGGCCCCGAAGTCATCCTGTTCGACTGCGGCGAGGGCACGCAGCGGCAGTTCATGCTGAGCAAGCTGAGCTTCATGCAAGTCTCCCGCGTCTTCGTGTCCCACTTCCACGGCGACCATTTCCTCGGCCTGCCCGGCATGGTGCAGAGCATGTCGATGAACGGACGGGAAGCGCCCCTCGAGGTCTACGGTCCGCGGGGCATCGAGCGGCTCGTCGGCGAGTTGCTGTCCCTCGGCTACTTCACCCCCGGATTCGCGGTCCACGCGAAGGAGCTGCCTCCGGGCGGGGAGATCGATTGCGGGGAATACGTCGTCCGCGCGTTCGAGGCGGTCCACACCGTCCCGTGCGTGAGCTTCGTCCTGGAGGAAAAGACGCGACCGGGCCGGTTCAGCGTGGATCGTGCGGAAGCCCTCGGAATCCCGAGCGGGCCGCTGTACCGTCAGCTCCAGGCGGGCGAGCCGGTGACGATCGGCGGTCGGACGATTCGCCCCGAGGACGTGTTGGGGCCTCCGCGTCGCGGTCGCAAGATCGTGTACACGGGCGACACGATGCCCCACGAGGCGCTCGTCGAGATGGCGCGCCGTGCGGACCTGCTGATCCACGACGCGACGTCGGATGCAGGGCTCGAGGAGAAAGCGAACCGCTACGGACATTCGTCCTCGCGTCAAGCCGCGGAAACCGCGAAGGAGGCCGGGGTCGGGCTGCTCGTGCTCACGCACCTGAGCCCGCGGTACGAGGATCCGACGTCAATCCTGGGGGATGCGAAGAAGGTCTTCGCGAACGTCCGGGTGGCCGAGGACTTCCTCGAAGTGGACGTCCCATACCCCGAGTGAGGCCGGGGTGCGGAGTGCCCGCTCCGCGGGATGTTATCGTCGGATAACGATAACGCGAAGGCGAAGCCGATCAGCTTCGCGTGGCCATCTCCGAGCGCGTGAGCTCGACGAACCGTCCCATCTCCCTCCGGGCTCGCTCCGCATAGGCCGCGACCTTGCGAGCGACCGTCTCACGGCTCTCCGAGTCGTTTGCCGGGCCCACGTATTCCTCGACCTGTTCCCGCCGCCCGCCTCGGTTTTCGTAGTGCCAGAAATAGAGGTACCGCCGACGACGAACCATCTTGACACAATACCCGCAACCGATCATCACAGGCCTCACCGCTCCAAGTTGGATCCATGAAGGTGTTATCGTTATTTAACGATAACGTGGAGGTGGGCGAATCCGTTTCCTGGGCCGA
>VBMB01000015.1:18032-22883 GCA_005878525.1 Methanobacteriota archaeon | reverse complement strand
ATCGTCGGCTGCGGTTGGGTTTCTCGGCATCGTCATGTGCCCGCGTATCGCCGTTCGGGCCAGGCAGATGTCGTCGCCGTGTACGACCGCAAGCCTGAACGCGCTCAGGCTCTGGCAAGATATGCTGGGGCACGGTCTTACAGCGGCGAGCTCGGCGAAATGCTCGCTCACGAACGCCTCGACGTCGTCAGCGTGTGCACGCCACCGTGGCTCCATGCCTCTCAGACAATAGTGGCGCTCGAAGCGGGCGCAAACGTCCTCGTCGAGAAGCCGATGGCCATGTCCGAGGCAGACTGCCGCGCGATGTGCAACGCAGCAGAAGGCAGCGGACGGCAGCTCTGTGTTTCGCACAACTTCCTCTTCAGTCGCGCGGTGGCGGAGGCGTCTCGGCGTGTCGATTCCGGACGTGCCGGCCGAGTGGAGTCCGTCATCGGATTCCAGATGAGCACGCCACGTCGCCGCCTCCCGGACTGGTACGACGCCCTCCCAGGCCAGTTGTTCTTCGATGAGGCACCGCACCTCACGTACTTGAGCCGCCGATTCCTCGGCCCGCGGGAGCCGCAGGTTGTCCACGCAGAATCCCTGGTTACAGACGTCGCGACGGTTCAGCGCACGCAAAACGTCGTGGCGGTCCTCCGTGGGAACACGGGTATCGGCGTGCTCACGATGACGTTCAATGCATCCCGCGCGGAGTGGGGATTCGGAATCGTCGGATCGGAGGAAAGCTACCTCATCGACCTCTTCCGAGACCAACTTGTGGTGCTCGGCCGCGGCGGAGCCCACACCGCAGAAGAAGTCCTCGGTCAAACGGTCGGAGGGATTGCCCAGATGATCGCGGGCTCCATTACATCCGGGGCTCTCTATGCGACGCGTCGCCAGCTCTACGGACACGGCGAGTTGGTCGGGCAATTCGTTGACGCGGTGGTAACTGGCGCTCCCGTCCCGGTACCAGGAGAGGAAGGGGTGGGTACCGGGAGAAAGGAAAAGAGGGTCCCGCCGGAGCGGGACCGTTTCGTGGCGCGCTCCTACGTCGAGTCGAATCTCCTCGCAGCCACGCGTCCATCCGCAGCGTATGGCTCGGAGGTGGCCTGCGGCGTCGACGACGCCACGCTTTGGGCGGACGGCATCTGTACGCTAGAGAGCGACGGGGCCTCTCGGCCCGACGCCAACGGGGATGCGGAGCCTGTTTCGGCACCTAGCGGTGTTGCGACTGGTGCCGTGACGTAGGTGCCCGTAATCGGCGTCGTTACCCCGGCCGTCACGGTCGCAGTCTGTGCCGCGGGAGTCACGTACCCGGGCACGGCTCCGAACGAAACCTTGTACGTGCCCGGAGGCATCGACTGCCACATCCCCCAATCGTCGCGAGGCACCCCGTTGACGAAGATCGTCGCGGGCAGCGCCGGACTCGTCTTCACTTGGAGCGAGCCGTGCACGACGAACGGCGCGTCCCACGTAGTCGTCGCGCCCGCCGCCACCGTGACTGTCTTCGGCGCGGGCGGCGTGTAGCCGGCCCCTTGGCCGAACGACACCGTGTACGTGCCCGGCGCGAGCTTGACCCATGTGAGGCCCCAATCGTCCCTCGGGACCCCGTTCACGAGGATCTGCGCCGCGGTTGCCGGGTTCGTTGTCACGCGGAGGTAGCCGAAGGTCGTCGGATCGGGTCCGGGGGCCGTCGGATTCGACGTGAAGGTCCCGGTGACCGTCGTCGTTACCCCGGCCGTCACGGTCGCGGTCTGGTCCGCCGGCGGATTGTAGGCAGCGACGAGGCCGAAGTGCACCGTGTACGTGCCGGGCGCCAACGCAGTCCACATCCCCCAGTCGTCCCGCGACACGCCATTGACGGAAATCGTTGAGACGACGGCCGGGTTCGTGATGACGCGCAGGTAGCCGTTCACGGCGTAGTTGCCCTGCACCGTCGTCGTCGCCCCATCTGTTACCGTGACTGTTTGGTCCGCCGGTGTCCCGAGTCCGTTCAGGCCGCCGAACGAAACGGTGTGCGTGCCCGGCGCCGTCTTGACCCACGTCAAACCCCACTCGTCGGCCGGCACGCCGTCGACTAGGATCTTGCCGGGGACCGCAGGGTTCGTCGTGACACGGAGAAGACCTCCGGCCGAGACTGTCGTGAATACAGCCTGGCCAGCGGTACCTCCCTTCCCATCGTCGCGCCTCCGAAGAAGCCGGTCTGCCCGCTCGCAGTCGTACCGTCGCCGAAGTTCCACGTGTAGGAGACCTTGTCGCCGTTCACGTCGTTCGAGGTCGACGAGAACGTGACGTCCTGTCCCGGGATCGAAGAGGGCGGCGAAGTGCTCAGAGCCGTCAGCGTCGGCGCCGTGTTGGCCGCGACGGACGTCGTCACGGTCGTGAAGGTTGTCTTATTCGCCTGGCCCGGCGGCGGCTGGTCCGTGATTGTCAGCTTCGCCTTCGCGCTCCCGGCGGTCGCGTATTGGTACGTTTCGGTCCGGATGACCGGCTGGCCCGGCGAGGTCAACGGCGTAATGTAGGACTTGTCGATAATGCCGTCGTTGTTGAAGTCCCACTGCCACAGGAGGGCGTTGCCCTGCGGATCGCTCACGTTGCCGGTGATCTGCACCGGTAGCGTCGTCCAGGTGGACGAGGGGCTCGACGTGAGGACGTTGATCGAAGGCGCGGTGTTCCGATCCGCGACGACGTTGATCGTGGCCGACGAGGGAACCGAGTGTCCGTGGCCATCCGAGACCGTCACCTTGAGGGTGTACTGCACGTTCGACGTGGTGTACGTGTGGGTGCCCGGGTTGCCCGTCGCCGTCGCCCCGTCGCCGAAGTCCCAGGCGTACGTCAGGACGTCTCGTGTGTTCTGGTCCGACGCGAACGCGGCGAAGCTCTGTGCGGTGTTAACCTGGACGGCCTGCGACTGGAGAGGGGCGAGGAACGGTGCGACGTTGGCAATGACCGGGACGATTGTCGAGGACGTTGCCGTTGCGCCCGCCGAGTTCCTCACCGTGACCTGAGCGGTGTCGGTGCCCGGGGTCCCGTATTGGTGGCTCGCCGTCGGGCCCGTGGTCGTCGTTACCGGGGAGCCATCGCCCCAGTTCCAGGTGTACTGCGTCAGGGCCAGTCCGGCCGGGTCGCTCGCGGAAGCCGCGAGGGTCAAGATGTCGCCCGCGTACGTCGTCGGATCGAAGGGGCTAAACGATACCCCGTTGATTTTGGGCGAGCCCGTGGCCGGTGCGCGGATTGTCACCGTGGTCCGCTGGACCGTGAAGAAGTCGCCGCCGTCTTGGCTCACCCGCAGGGCGACGTCGTAGGTCCCCGCGGCCGCGTAGGTCCATGTCGGCGTGGCCGTGTTGCCGCCCTGGTCGTCATTGCTGAAGATGCCGTCGTTGTTCACGCCAGTGCCGCCCGGCTCCGAGCCGCCCACGGTGCTCGTTCCATCGGCGGATACGTGGCCCGCGTCGAAGTCCCAGCGGTATCGGAGCACGCCGCCCTGCGGATCGATCGCGGCCGCGGAGAATTGCACGGGTTGTGAGACGACGCCTTCGAAGGTCGGCAGGGTGTACTGCGGCGGCTTGTCATCCACCGGATAAACGGTCTGGCCGAAGATTGGCGAGTTCCCGATGTCGGGGGGCACGGCGCGGGATGTCGAGAAGTCCACGAAATTCGTGAAGTGGAGCTGGTTGTATGCGTATAGCTCGTCCCGGTAGAACGGCAGGTTGTACGATGCGTAGGAGTAGATGATCTGCTGCGCTTGGTCGGACAGCGCTCTGCGAGCGACCGGGTCGGTCGTGGTCAGCGTCTGGTTGTACAGCTCGTCGAACGTCCACTTCCCGGAGGCGTCCCGCGCGCAATACCCGTTATCGTTGTCCAGCGTCACGATCCCGTGGCACGTTTGGACAATGAGGAACAGCGACGTGTCGGTAATCGGCGTCCAGACCCAATCCCAGAGCCACACATCGTAGTCCAACCGGTACCAGAGGTTGTACATCTGCGCGCCATTCAGGAGCTCGAGGGTAAACTGGATGCCCGCCTTCTGGGCGTCCGCGATGACTCCACGTGCCGCAGTCTCCCACCACGGCTCCGTGTTGAAGGTCGAGAACCGGAAGCTCAGCGGCTGCGTCTTCCCGGCCTTGCACAGGGGGAATTCCGTTCCGGTCTGAAGATTGCCGGTCGCACAGTCGTACGCCCAGCCCGCGTTGACCAGCATCGTCCTCGCTGCCGCATCCGCGGCATCTCCTTCAGGGAACTGCTCCAGGGCGATCGAGGTGAACGGAGGGAAATCGTACGGACTTCCGTCCCCGTTCTTGTCGTCCGGGCTATATGGCGGCATGGCGTACCACAACGGGGAGGACGTCGGCATCAGCGTGTCCCCCGGCGTCCCGAGGCCATTCAAGGCGGTCTGGATCATCTTGGTCCGGTTCGTCGCCATGTGGATCGCCGTGCGGACGACCTGGTTCTGCAGGATTGGATTCGAGTGACCAAGCTTCAATGGACGGTTCGAAATCGAGGCGAAGAACGCTCGCAAGTCGTCGGGCAGGACGTTGATCGCCTGCTCCGCCTCGAATCCGTCGGCCACGGATTGACGGGTGATCCCGGCCTTCCCGACCAAGTAGCCGGTGTAGTCCGGCGGCGACGGACCGATCGCCATGTCGATCTTCCCAAGGATGAGGTCAAGGGCCATGGCACCGGACGCCGTATACGACTCGTAGAAGATCGTGTCTGGGAAGACCTGCCGGCCCTGGACTTCCTTACCGTGCCAAATCGGGTTGCGATCCAGAATGAGCGGAGGCGGGGTGACCATCGCGAACGTGGTCCCGACGGGGCGGACCATGTACGGGCCGGAGCCGATTGGAAGCGCGTTCGACCAGTCGACCTTGA
>VBMB01000015.1:0-17997 GCA_005878525.1 Methanobacteriota archaeon | reverse complement strand
TACACGATGCGGACGAAGTACGGGTCAGTGGCCGGAGTCGTGTCGACGTGCGCGATATGTTCCGTGCATGGCGCGAAGTACGACGTCTGGTTCCGGTTCTTCTTGACGTAGTCAAAGGTGAACTTCACATCGGCCGCGGTGACGGGGTGACTCGTGTCACAGTTGACGAGGTGACCCCGCGCGTCGGACGTGCACGTGCGCGGGTCCGCGAAGTATGCGTTATGAGCGAGATGGAACTCCCATGTGGCCGGATTCGTGTTTGTTTGGGCCCACTGGACGGCGAGATCCGGTTCGAGCTGCCAGTTGGGACCATAGTTGATGAGGAAGCTGTACACGTCTCCAACGATGTAGTACTCGTCGACGAGCGTGTACTGAAGGGGATTCGTTGTTTGAATTGTCAGCGCGACGGTGCCGAGGTACATGTCGTGCCGGGGGCCGACGGAAGCGACTCCCGGCGTCGGGATGGACGCGGACGCGGTCCTCAGATTCGCGATCGCGAAGCTCGACGCAAAGAGCACGATGACGGCAACGACACTCAAATAACCGGCCCACGCACGCCGAGGCTTTGATGCCTCCCGCGAATCGCCCACTGTCATTCCTCCCGAAACATGGACTGGGAGCGGCGTTCCCCTCCCACGAACCCAGACCGTCAAGGACGAAACCCTGTTTATATCTTGCCCTCTCTCTCAGAAACGCTACCCCATCGACCCTCAGCCGGATACGAAACGCGCTCCGAGAGCGAATCTCGCGAAACACGGATGGTCTGACGGCCGAAGATGAGAATGGGTCCGGTCGCGCTATGTTTTTACGCGAAGGCGCGTTGGCGTCGATAGTCTTCTGGTTGCGAGGCGATCGGCTGCGGAGGAGGAGGCTTCAGGTTCGACCCCGCGATGAGCTCGACGCTTATCGGCCAGTCCTCAGGCGCTGGTACCTGCCCGCGGTCGGCCTACTCGCGATTGTTCTGTTCCTGAGTCCCACATCCCGAGCGAGCAACCGTTCTCCTTCGCCGTTGGCCGTCCCCATGATTGAGAACTGCGAATTCGTCCCCGATCCCCGGGTGAACACGTCCTTCGTCTGCGGGACCGACAATAGCGCCGTGCCTGGGTTCCCGAACGCCTCGATGAGCTTTCGCGTCACTGTCTCAGGTGACACGAACCTAAGCGTCGTGTTTTCGTTCGATTACCTGAACGGAGGAGGGGTGCCGAATCCGAACAGCCCTAATCGGACGGTGCAAGTGCCGTTCCCGGGTCTCGGCAAGAACGCCACCGCACAGACGAACTGGACCTACACGGCACTCAACCACAACTACACCTCCGGCACTTCCTCTACGTATTGGGTCCATGTCGAAGTACGCGACGAAACGGGCCAAGTCGGCAATTGGTCACAGCCATTCTTCCCCGTCATCGTGAATCAAAACTCTGCGCCTTTCATCGATGGACTCCTTTCGCTGAGTTCGGTGAATCAGGCACTCATGTACTGGAACCCCGTGATACCGCTCCTCTACGAGAACGTCTCAGTCGGCGACCCCGATGCGGACCCGGTGACGCTGACATGGGCATGGGGCGATGGGACCCTGACGGTCAACCACACGGGACCTCTCGCGGGGCGCCTGGACCTCAGGGTCACGCACCGATATCCTCCGAGCCAGTTTCCCCTGAACGAGAGCCCGCACTACGTCGACATCCCGGTGAGCGTGTGGATCGACGACGGCTTAGGCCACAACGTCTCCTACAACTCGACCGCGGAGTTCTACATTGCGTTCGATTCTCCGCCGAGCGTGCGCGTCGTGCAGCTCTCATCGGCGACCTGGTCTCCCACGCGGGCCGTCGGTTCAGTCTGGAAGGTCGGCGAGAGAGTCTCCATGGTGGGCAACGTCACGGACCCGGAGGGTGATCCCACAACCGCGTACTGGGACTTTGATAACCGCACGGACAGCAATGGCGACGGAGATCCGACGCGGGACCGGGATGCGAACGGCACGACTGCGGCGCACGTGTACATCGCTCCGGGCAACTATAGCATCATTTTCTGGGCTACCGACGCGGAACAGAAGACCTGCCTGAACGCGAACTGCACGAACCCTCCTCCGTACCCGCCGTTCCTGACCCACTGGAGGAACGATACGATTCCGGTCGAGGTGATCAACAACCGGCCGCCTCACGTCGCGCTTTCCAATACGACAGTACAGGTGGAGGAGCCCAGCCCGCTTGGGGCGAAGGTGTTCGACTATGATGGGGATAACATGACCGTCACCTGGGTGTTCGGGGATGGCAGCGCGAACGTCACGAACGTCACGGGCACATCGCCTCGGGACGCGCCCCAGCTTTTCTCCGTCTTTCAGGAGCACACGTATGCTCACTCGGGACCGTACAACCTAACCCTCTACGTCTCCGATGGAAATGATACCGTGAACGATACCAAGCAGGTCTTCGTCGAGTCACTAAACCTGCCGCCGGTCCTCCTGGGCCTCCATGTAAGCCGGGCAAACGGGACGTCCGCGGGGAACAACACCTTCCGAACCAACGAGATCCTCGTGGTCACCGCTCAGATGTACGACAACGAGAACGACACGCTCAACGCTTCGATCGAATGGGGCGACGGGAGCGGGGCGAACGCCACGATCGATCCGAAGACGTCGAACGCATGCTCCGTGGACAACCAGAGCCGGAACTTGTGCTCGGTCTCGTTCTCCCACACGTACGCGAGCGCCGGTCCGAACGGCACTCAGGAATATACCGTCCTCGTGACGATCACGGACAACAAGGTCTACCTCGAGCTGAACGCGACCGGAGCCACGATCACCTTAAGCCACACGAAGAACCAAACCGTGATCGTCATCGTCACGGGCTCCGGGCCGCAGTCGGAGGACCTTGGCCCTTGGGATTGGTGGGACTACAGCACCTTCGGAGCCGCCCTCGGAATCCCGTCAGTGCTCATTGCCCGATTTGCCTGGAAGGTCCATCTCGAGCGAAGGGAGGAATAGGAAGATTCACGACATCCACACCGAGCGCCGGCCCCCGAAGGCTTTTGAGGCCGATTGTGCTTGGCCTTCTGGGGGTAGCCAGCCTTTGGTTGGCGGACCGAGGGGCGACAGTTCGTGAGCGCGATCCAGCGGGTCATCCTCCGTCGTCTCCGGAACGCCGTCATCACGATCTTCGGGATCATCACGCTGAATTTCTTCTTGATCAACGTCATGGGCAACCCGTTGGACCTGATCAACCGGGCTCCAAACATCTCTCCGACCATCCGGACCGACACCTGCATCCGGCTGGGCCTCTGCGGACCGGACGGCCAGCAACTGGACTTGTCCCAGCGATTCATCAGCTATCTGAAGGACTTCTTCACCGGCAACATGGGCACGAGTTTCTACTGGAAGGGTACGCCGGTCATCGACGTGATCCTGCCCGCCCTCGGATGGACGCTCCTCCTGATCGGGACCTCCACGGTCATCACGATCCTGATCGGGATGGTGGTCGGCGCGCTCTCGGCACAGATGCGTGGCCGTCCCTTCGATATCGCGGCGACCGGGCTTGGGCTCTTCTTCTACGGGATGCCTTTCTTCTGGCTCGCCCTCATCATGCAGCTCTCGTTTACGCGGCCGCAGTTCGGGCTCAACTGGTGGCCCGTCTTTCCCTCGAGTCAGGAGTACGACTTCTCGATTGCGGTCTTCAGTTGGACGAAGGTCTCGAACCTGCTGAGTGCCCTCTATCATCTCATTCTGCCGGCGACCACGCTGGCCCTCGGGACCGTGGCCGGCGTGGCGCTCGTGATGCGGAACTCCCTGATCGACGTGATGACGGAGGACTATGTCGTCACGGCACGGGCCAAGGGTCTCCCGTCGAGACTGATCTTGCGGCGCCACGTGTTACCCAACGGTCTCCCGCCCATGGTCACACTCATCGCGTTGGACATGGCGTTCATCTTCGGCGGCGCGTACCAAGTCGAGTACGTCTTCTCGTACCGGGGCATCGGCTGGGTGACGATCACCGCGATCAACGCGTTCGATTTTCCCGTGCTTCAATTCGTCGTGGTGCTCGGAGGAATCGCGGTGGTCATCGCGAATTTTGTGGCGGATCTGATCTTGCTCAAGATCGATCCAAGGATCAAGGTGGCGTGAGGCGTCCCTATGGCGTATCCGTCGAGTTCGGTCGTGTACTGGTTCCGGCGAAGGTTCGGCATATCCGAGGTCCGGCGGGAGAAGCTCGTCCTCACGATGACGCGGTTTCGGGAGATCTCGAGTGCCGTCGTCCATCACCGGATGGGCGGGATTGGAGTCGCCATCCTCGCGTTTTTCGTGACGATGGCCCTGGTTGCCCCGTTGCTCCCGCTGCCGTACTGGGATGCGAGCCTGTTCCCGTCGTTTCAGGATCCGTCGTGGGCCCACCCGTTCGGAACGGACCAAAACGGCCGGGACATCCTCGCCCGCGTGGTCTGGGGCTCGCGGGTATCGCTCCTCGTCGGCTTCCTCGCCAGTGTGATCGCCGGCGTGCTGGGGACCCTCGTCGGCCTGGTCGCCGGCTTCTGGACCGGGTGGCGGGACGAGGTTCTCATGCGGATCAACGATATCTTGCTCTCCCTGCCCTGGCTCGCCCTGTTGATCGTCCTGGCTCAGATTCTCGGAGGCCAGCTCAGCCTATCCGTAATCATCCTCACGATTGGTCTCACCAGCTGGAACTTTACCGCCCGCGTCGTCCGGGCGCAGGTGTTGAGCGTCAAGGAGCGAGTGTTCGTCGAGAGGGCGAGAGCGTCCGGCGCGAGCGGGATAACGATCCTCCGCAAGCACATCTTCCCGAACGTCTTCCCGCTGGTGTTCGCTAACACGATCCTGACCGTTGCCGTGGCCATCCTGTCGGAAAGCACCCTCGCGTTCCTCGGCAAGGTGCAGGTCGGCACGCTGAGCTGGGGGGTCATCCTCCATGAGGCGGAGGCGAGCAGTGCGATCATCAACGGACACTGGGCGTGGATCGTGATGCCTGGGTTGTCGCTCGTCACCGTCATCCTCGGATTCTCGCTCCTCGGCTACGCCCTGGACGAGATCCTGAACCCGAAACTCCGCGAGAGGTGAATGGACGGCCCTCATCGAGGTCGACCACCTCAAGACGTATTTCGATACGCGCTCCGGGACCGTACGGGCCGTCGATGACGTTTCATGGAAGCTCGAGCCGGGCGAGAGTCTCGGACTCGCGGGGGAGAGCGGCTGCGGCAAGACGACGACGGCGCTGTCGATCATTCGCCTGCTGCCGAAGAATGGGCGGATTGTCGATGGCCACATCCGGTATTCGGGGAAAGACCTTGCGACGATCAAGGAGTCGGAGCTCCGGAGGATTCGCTGGAAGCACATCGCGATCGTCTTCCAGGGAGCGATGAACGCCCTCAATCCCGTCAAACGCGTCAGTTGGCAGATCGCCGAGGCGATCGCACTGCACGACAACATGTCCTTCGACGAGGCGCAGGGTCGCGTCGTGGAGCTCCTCGAACTCGTCGGGATCAACCCCGCGAGAAAGGACGAGTATCCGCACGAGTTTTCGGGCGGGATGCGTCAGCGCGTGATGATCGCCATGGCCCTCGCCTGCCGGCCAAAGATCATCATCGCGGACGAACCGGTGACCGCGCTGGATGTAATGATCCAGGCCCAGATCCTGGAACTCCTCACGAAGTTGCAGAAAGAACTCGATCTGTCGATGATCCTGATCTCCCACGACCTTTCCGTCATCGCGCAGACCTGCGACAAGGTCGCGATCATGTACGGCGGGAAGATCGCGGAATATGGGCCGGCGGAGGAGGTATTCCTCGATCCACAGCATCCATACACACAAGGGCTGCTCCGATCCTTTCCAGACATCTACGGTCCGAGGGACCTGCCTCCGTGGATCCCAGGACAGCCACCGAACCTCCTCGAACCGCCCGAAGGTTGTCGGTTCCACGAGCGATGTCCCCTCGCCTTTGCAGAATGTCTCGTCCGAGAGCCGCCTCTTTACGAGACCCGGCCGGGTCACCTCGCATCGTGCCACCTCCGGGCGCCATCGAACTGAGGGGATCGATTGGTACCGCTTCTTCGGGTTCGGAACCTGCGGGTTTGGTTTGACGTCCGGATCGGCCTGATTGCCGGGTTCCTCGGCAAAGAGACGAAGCACGTTCGGGCCGTGGACGGGGTTTCCTTCGACGTGCAACGCGGGGAGGTCTTTTGTTTGGTCGGGGAGTCGGGATGCGGGAAGACGACCACCGGGAAGGCGCTCATCCGGCTGAACGATCCCACGGGGGGCAACATTTTCTTCGACGTGCCGGACGATGAGTGGAATCGGCTCGGGGCGCTCGAAGCGCGACTGGCGACGCTTTATCCTTACGTCTCTGCGCTCGGCCCACGGGAGACCCGCCAGGCGTACGCCGACTGGGCTCGGGTGCAGGCGTTGGCCGACCAGGTCGAGTCGACGAGGCACCCTCGCGGCAGCGCGGGGCGCGTGCTCCGGCGCGAACGATACGAGAAGACCATCGCGTTCCTCAACGAGCGCGAGCAAGCCCTCCAAGACGGAGTCGACACGATGATCAAGCGGTTGACGACCAAGGAGCGGAATCGGATCGAGGTGTTGCAAACCCTCGGCCTTTGGTTCAAACCGACACGGGCGCGAAAGCTCCATCGCCTCGAGGATGAACTGGAAGAAGGACGATATCAGTTGACCCGATCCGAGTCCCTGCGCACTCGGACGGGGCAAAACAAGCGCAAAATCCGACGCCTCGAAAGAAGGCTGGCGGCGATGCGAGAACATGTGGGGACCGACGATCCAATGGTGCGGAGCCGCGCGGAGGCGCTTCGTCAGGAACTCGCGGAGAAAGAGAAGCGTCTCACGGAGCAGGAGCTGGGCCGGGTCCGCGAGGAGCAGAAACTGGTCCGGGGACTGCTGGATCAACTTGGCAGTCAAGGGTCACCCGCATCCGAAGACGAACTCGGGTCCCTCAACGCCTCCATCGCGGGTGTTCGGTCGCAGGGTGGCCCCGGGCTCGACGCGTGGGAAACCCGCGCGGCCATCGACGAAATCCGGGAGCGATACGACCTCTCGACGTGGGGGGCGAAGGGGGCTGCGCTCGTCGGGACCCGTCCCGGTCGCCGAAGGCGGTTGCGCCGCCAGATGCGTGGGCTCCGGCGGCGGATGCAAATCATCTACCAAGACCCGTACGAATCCTTGAATCCCAAGCTCTCGATCTACGACATCGTCTCGGAGCCGCTCGTCGCGAACCATATCACCTCGACGGTGGGCGAGGCGGAAGCCGTCGTGGCGAAGGCCCTCGAGGATGTCGGGCTTCGGCCCGCGAGCGAATACATGTTCCGGTATCCGCACGAGCTCAGCGGCGGTCAGCGGCAGCGCGTTGGCATCGCGACGGCGCTCGTTGTGGACCCGGACTTCATCGTGGCCGACGAACCGGTGAGCATGCTCGACGCCAGCGTGCGAACGGAAATCCTCGCGCTCCTCCTGGAGCTGAAGACCAGACGCGACCTGACGTACCTCTTCATCACGCACGACCTCGGGCTGGCGTGGATCCTCGCCGACCGGATCGCCGTCATGTACCTGGGGAAAATCGTGGAGACGGGGGACGGCCCGGAGATCATCCGGAATCCGCGCCACCCGTATACGAAGGCCCTGATCTCCGTCGTGCCATCCCCGAACCCCTCGGTTCAGCGAGAGAAGATCATCCTTCACGGCGAGCGCCCAAATCCCGTGGACATCCCGGCCGGCTGCCGGTTCCATCCGCGTTGTCCCATGGCCGTCGGGATTTGCGGGTGGAATGCCGAGGAAGTGCGAGACGAGTTGAAGAAATTGCTCAACGAAGACCGGGAATCTTTGGAAACGGCTCCAAGCGGTCGCACTCGGTCGGCCCGCCCTCGGGGCGATCCGCAAGGCGAATGTCCAGGCCGGAAGATTAGAACTGATCCTCCACGAACCGGTCGAGCCCCCACTCCGCCAGATCACCCGCAACGTCTCGGTCGCATGCCACTTGGTCGAGCCAGAGAGCGTCATCCAACAGGCCGTTGGCGTTGGCGCTTGAGCTCTAGAGCCGACCTTCGACATATGCCATGGCGGCATGGCCCACGGCGTCGGCTCGTCGGAGAAGGCCTCCGAGACGCGCCTCCGCGTCCGTGCGAAACGACTCATCCCGGATCGACTCGAGGTTGACGCGGGCGTTGAGGCTCGCTCCGCGGGTTGCCGCTTCCGCGAGGAGGATCGCGACCGCGGCATCCGTGACGGCACCCCGATTTCCTTTCTTGGCCGCGGTCTCGGCCAGCTCGAGTGCTTCCAGGCATAGCTCCATCGTCTCGATCGGCACTTCGGTGGCCGTCCGGTACGCGGCTTGCATCGCCTCGACCCGGGACGCCCTCTCGGCCTCCGTCGATTTCGGGAGACGCCGAGCCGCCATCACGGCTTCGTAGGCGCGCGCATCCTCCTCGATCAGCGCCTCGAGACGGTCCTGCACGTTCCTCGCCCTTGCCTCGAGCTGCGCAAGCTCCGACTCGACCCCCTCGTAGCCTTGCTTACCCCGGGCGAGGCCCGCGACCATCCGACTCAGGGCCACGGACAGCGCGCCCGCGAGCGCGGAGACGCTTCCCCCGCCCGGCGTCGGCGTCGGAGCCGCGACCGCGGCGAGGAACTCCTTGAGCGTGCGGTCCTTTACTCCCACAGGCGTGTCTCCAGAATCTGCTCTCGATGGAACCGAACGAGCTTGAAGTATTGGGTCGCTCCGTTGACGAGGGCATCGAGCGGCACCAGGCCGATGATCTCGCTCTCCGCGATCTCGACGCCTTCTCTCGCCGCGAGAGAGCGGATCGCTTCGAAGGCTTGGACGAGCGACGTCTTGCGATAATCCACCATGTTCATGGAGACCTGAACGAGTCCGCGATCGGCGAGCTCGAATCCTTTCGCCCGGACGGCCGGCAGCCCACCATCGCTCTCCCGGATCGCCTTCGCGATGCGCTTCGCCACGCCGACATCCGTGGTCCGGAGGTTCACGTTCCAAGCGATGAGGACGGGCCGCGCGCCGACGATGCACGCCCCCGCGGTCGGATGGAGCCGCGGCGGCCCGAAGTCGGGCTTTCGATCCGGGTTCGTCGCGATCTCGGTCTTCAAGCCCTCGTACTCCCCCCGGCGGACATCAGGAAGAGCGCGGCGATCGGGGCGGGTGGCAGCGGCCTCGTACAGATAGACCGGGACCTGAAGCTCATCGGCGATTCGCTTTCCGACGGACCGGGCGAGGACGACGCAATCGTCCATCGTGACGCCCGCAATCGGGACGAACGGAAGGACATCCAGAGCTCCGACGCGCGGATGCTCACCGCGATGCCGATTCATGTCGATCAGCTCGACAGTCTTCGTCGCGCCTCGGAACGCCGCCTCCGCCACGGACGTGCGATCGCCGACGAAAGTGATGACAGACCGATTGTGGTCCGCGTCCATCTCCTGATCCAGGACTCGAACGCCGGGCACGGAGGCGATCGCTTGGGCGATGGCATCGACCACCTCCTTGCGGCGCCCCTCGGAGAAATTCGGGACGCACTCCACGATCTCCGGCATGTGGGAGCCTGCGGGGCGACGAACGTCCGGGTTCATTAAACTCTTTCCCGGACTCTCCGGTGTGCGATTCAACCGCGGAAACATTAAGTAACGAGAACCTTGTGGCGCGGACCGGTCTCCCTGCGGTGGTGTGGGAATAACGGGCCGCGTTCGGGTGTTCGCGTCCTTCCTCACCGTCGCCACCGTCGCCGCGACCCTCCTCTTGGCGATTCCCGTCGGGACCCAGGCGATTCCGCTTCTCACGGAGGCGGTCGGCGAGACAGCCGTCTTGTGGAACGCTCCGGACATCGCGGTAGCCAACGTCCTCGTTCGCGTCGACGTCGAGGACCCATTGGGCGCGCAAGCGAGTGACACACGGACGGTGAGCCTGACCCTTCAATCGCCGGTCGCCCTGATCATCGCGGTCCTGATCGCCATCGTCCTCGTCCTCTTCCTGCTCTTCGGATTCCTCCGAGCCCGCAAGAAGTCGGCGCCGCCGGCCGGACCGCCGCCGAGTCCTCCGGTCGCCCCGACGATCCTGCCTCCGGTCGGAGCCGCGACGGTCACACCGGGACTCGCACCGGACAAGAAAGTCTGTCCCCGATGCCACACGATGGTGAACGTCATCGACGTGACGTGCTTCTTCTGCGGATACAAGTTCGCGGAAGAAGCGAAGCCGCCACCGTAAGGATATTATCGCAATGCCTCTTTGAAGGTCGCATTCCCATGCGAAAGGACGAAGAGTTCAGCGAGTGGTACAACGAGGTCATCGAGCGCTCGGAACTCAGCGACAAGCGCTATCCGATCAAGGGAATGAACGTCTGGCGTCCGTACGGATGGGCGATCATGAAGCTGATCGACCAGGCGATCCGCGACGAGTTCGACTCGACCGGGCACGGCGAGGTCAACTTCCCGGTCCTGATCCCGGAGTCGGAGTTCAAGAAGGAAGCGGAGCACGTCAAAGGCTTCGAAGGCGACGTGTTCTGGGTTACGCGCGGCGGCTTCAACGAGCTCGACATCAAACTCGTGCTCCGGCCGACGTCGGAGACCGCGATGTACCCCATGTTCAAACTCTGGATCCGCAGCCACGCGGACCTGCCGCTCAAGGTGTACCAGATCGTCCCGGTCTTCCGGTACGAGACGAAGATGACCCGGACGTTCATGCGCGTTCGGGAGATCCACTTCTTCGAGGCTCACACCGCGCACGCGACGTTCGAGGATGCGGAGCAGCAGATCCACGAGGACCTGCAGATGAACGAGCGGGTCATGCGCATGCTCGCCCTGCCGTACATCGTGTCGCGCCGGCCGGACTGGGACAAGTTCCCTGGGGCCGCCTACAGCCTCGGATCGGACACCCTCCTACCATCCGGGCGCGCGGCGCAGGTCGCGACGTTCCACCAGTACCGCGACAATTTCGCGAAGGTGTACGACGTCACGTACGAGACCGAGTCGGGCGAACACAAGTATGTGCACCAGACAACCGACGGAATGAGCGAACGGCTCCTCGGCGCGGTGATTTCCATCCACGGGGACGAGAAAGGACTTATCCTCCCGCCGGCCGCGGCTCCGGTCCAAGCGGTCGTCGTGCCCATCCTGGAGAAGGGTCGGCAGGAAGAGATGCTCCTCGAGGCGCAGCGGCTCTTCCTCGAGCTGCGGGAGCGGATGCGCGTGAAGCTGGACGACCGCGACATTCGGCCGGGGGAGAAGTACTATTACTGGGAGGCGCGCGGTGTCCCGCTCCGGGTGGAACTCGGACCTCGGGACCTCGCAAACCAATCGGTCACCGTCGTCCGACGGGACACGGGCGAGAAGAAGGAGCTGCCGCGAGAATTGCTGCCGGACCGCCTGCGATCCGTCCTCGAGCTCATGCAGCTCGCCATGTGGAACCGGGCCGAGAAGATCCTCCAGGACAACACCTTCACGATCACGAAACTGGAAGACGCTCGAGACGGATTCAACCGGATGGGCTGGTGCGGCAAGGAAACCTGCGGAAAGGCGATCGCCGAACGAACCGGCATGAGCGTCCTCGGGACCCCGTTCTATCCGGAGCCGTTCGAGGGCAAGTGCATCGTTTGCGGCGAGAAGACCAAGCAGGTCGTTTACGCCGCCAAGGCGTACTGAACGCCGGGCTATCGCAGCGTCCCGCTGTACAAGATCGTCGTCGAGGAAATCAGGACTTGGTAGTCGGTCGGGTAGCGCACTGCGTCGACGAGAAGGCGGTCACCGGCGACAATCGCCGTTCCGTTTCCGAAGTATACGGCGCCGTCGGCGGGCCAGTTCAACGTGCTGAATGTTTTGTACACCGCCGTCTGGCCCCCTGGAGCGATGAGTTGGAGGTGCACGGTTGCCGGGCTCAGACCGAGGGGTGTCGAGGCGATCTCGAGGCTCCAGTTCTTCCCGTCGCCGGTCTTGCTGAGGACGACCCCCATGATTTGGGGCCCGTTCCCGGCCGGCGTCAGGAGCCCGGAGACCATGACATACAGGACCGCGGCGAGGACCACCGTGATGGCGACGAGCAAGATCGTCGCGATGACGGGCGATACCGCCTGACGGTCGCATCGAATCGCCGGTCGCATGTCGACTCCCAGGAACACGAAAGATTCTCCCGACGACCCTTAAGTCCTCTCTCGCCCGTATCAAAAGGGGAAATGTGACGGCGGCCTGTGAAGGTCCTCACTTCCGATAGAGGAGCATGCCGACGATGCCGAACCCTACCAGGACGATCGTCACCGCATAGGCGCCGATCCACTCCGGCCGCAAGAGGTTCCACGAGCCGTACGTGAATCCCCAGATCAGATAGAACAGGATCCCCGCGAGGAAGGCGAGGGCGTAAAACCAGAACGCGACCGCCCGGGGGAAGGCCACCTCGGCCATGTCGCGAGCAAAGGTCCACCGAGTAAAAACCTTTCTCGTCACGCCTTCGGGGGGCTTCGGCGCCGGAGCGGAGCGATCGTTCGGACCAGCCGCCCGCGGGTTCGCGCCCACCACGCGTCGACCCTCGGGTATGACCCGGGGTTCTCCTCGACCCAGAAGAGGAACGCGAAGACAAGGAAGAGCGCTGCGAGACCGATCAACAGGTAGAACGGCCAGCGTGGGATCGGTTCTTTCACGCCGAAGGCGGAGTCGGGCAGGAGGCCGTCCACACCGAGCACCGTCAGGTTCACGTTCCCTCGACATGCCGGCGGCGTGCACGGATTCGTGGCGTTCGCGCTCGTCGCGAGATTCCACTGCGCATCCGTGAAGAATCCCCGGGAGGCCATCCGGAACGGCGTCATCGTCCCACTCACGTTGCCTGCGAAGTCGACCGAGAACCGGACGAAGTAGCTCGACTGAGAGAAAATCGATCCGTGCGGCATGTCCCGACTATTGACGGCCGTCGCCACGGTGAAGTTCAGCAGCCGGGAACTCCCCGGGTCCACGCGGGAGGCGGTCCAACTCCACGCCCGCGTCCCCGTCTCCGATATCTTGGGATACGCGTACGGCCACGAGGAGTCGAGGGCGACGCTCTCGTCGATGGTCGCGTAACGGTAGATGCTCGCATTCAACGCCACATTGATCATCGGCTCGGTGTACGTCGAATTGAAGTAGAACTCGAATCGCCCACTGTCCCCGGGGGCCAGTTCGGGCGACGCTCTGACCGAAATGAGTTTGGTCACCTTGCCGACCGCGCCCCAATCCTCCGCGGTCGCCGGCGGAATCAAGACCACGGCGAGGACCAGGAAGGCGAGGGCCAAGGCCGGGGCCCGCATGATGCGCGCCGAAGCGGGTCGCTCTTCATATAGGTATCGCGAAGTGTATCGAAGAAAAGAGTGAAACCGAGTCCGCCGTTCGCCGAAGCGTTGCGCGCGATCGCGGTCCCAAGAGAAAATGCAGAGGCGCTGCTCCGCAAGTTGCTGAGTGAACGTCTCGTCGACCGCACGATGAAGACCGAGAAGCGAGACGATGAGGTTTTGATTCCGGTCCGGGCGGCGCCCGCCTTCGACCTCGGCCCCTTTCGAGCTTGGATAGAGGACCGCCCTTCGCTTCCGATCCGCGTCACGCAGCGCGACCCACGTCAGGAAATCCGCGAACGATTGCGTGCGGCGGGCATTCCGGTCGAACGTGCGCCTCGGCGGTGGGAGCGAATCGGAGACGTCCTGGTCCTCCGATTTCCACCGGGTGAGCCGAGGGAAGCTCCGACAATCGCGAAGATCTTCGGCACGGTCCTCCGTGCCCGAACGGTCGTTCAGGACGTCTCGGGGATTCACGGGCCTCTGCGCGTCCCCGACGTTCGCCTGCTGTGGGGAAACGGGACGGAAACGGTGCATGTCGAGGGAGGCATCCGATACGCGCTCGACGTCGCGCGCGTAATGTTCTCGTCCGGGAACCTCGCGGAACGAATCGGCATCGCGGACCGCGTGCGCCCGGGCGCGGTCGTCGTGGATCTGTTCGCGGGAATCGGCTACTTCTCACTCCCAATCGCGGTTCGAAGCCGCGCGGAAACCGTATACGCGTGCGAGCTCAATCCGATGAGCTTCCGATACCTGGTCGAAAACATCCGGCTCAACCGCACGACGAATCTCGTGCCTTTGCTCGGTGACTGCCGCCACGTGGCGCCGCCGCGGGTCGCGGACTGGGTCATCATGGGCCACTTCGACTCCCGAGAATATCTCGATGTGGCCTTCCAGACGCTCCGAGGAAACGGAACGATCGTCTACCACGAGCTGTGTCCGAAGGAGCAGTATCCGGACGCCCTGACCCGCAGACTCGCAACCGCTGCACGGGCCCACTGGATGGACGTCCGCGCGATTCACACGCGGATTGTGAAATCGTACGCCCCGGGAATCGTCCACTCCCGAGCAGAAGTGGAGGTTACACGCCAGAGTCGACCGTGACCGACCGAAACACTGATAGGGGATGAGTTTACTCGGGACGTCGGTGATGGGAATGAATTGCCACAAGTGTGGAACGCTGCTGCCCGCGGAAGCGGCCTACTGTCCGTCGTGCGGCGCGCCCCGCAGTGAGATCGACCACTTCGTGCGCGAGACGGAACGGGCCGTGATCCTGGCCCTGACGACCGGCACCGAGGCGTTGGACCGTGCGGTCAAGGACCTCCAGCCCGCGTTCGACAAGGCGGTCCAGACCTTGCGGCCCGCGGTCGAGGCCGTCGGCAAGGCGACGAACGACGTGGTCGTCGCCATGACGCCCGCGGCGGAGGCCACGGTACGGGTCGCCCGAGAGGTCGCGGACAAGACGATCGCGGCCGTGAAACCCGCGGTCACGAAGGCCACGGAACGCACGGGAAACGCCGTCCACAAGATCCGGGAGAAGGTCCGAACCGGTCGGCAACCCTGACGATCCCGGGAGTGCCATCCAAACCGTTTTCTACGCATCCGGGCCTAGTGGATACGTGGGTCGGAGCGCTGGAATTGGACTCTGTGGAGTCCTCATCCTATTGCTGACGGCATTGACCGTCTCCGCCGGACCGGCCACGGCGGTCGCGCCGCGCCCCCTCGCGAGTCCGGCGGGTGCGCTTCTGGTGACGTTCGACATCCAAGTCGACGCCGGTGCGGCCGACTACGTGCACCGGGCCGCACAAGCCGCCATCGCATCGAATCAGGATCTCGTCATCGTGATGAACACGCCGGGTGGATTGCTCTCGAACATGGTCCAGATCATCAATTCCACGCAGGAGGTCCAGAATCACGGGCTCGCTGTCTACACGTTCGTGCCGCCCGCGGCGTTCGCGGCGTCTGCCGGGAGTTACATCGCCCTGGCGTCGAATGCGATCTACATGGGGAATGCGTCGGTGATCGGACCGTCGACCCCGTACATCATCGGCGGGGACCCGAGCCAGGTGCAGCACGTGCAGAACTTCGCGAGGGCCCTCATCACATCCCTCGCCCAGGCCCACGGGTACAACGTGACCGCCGCGATCGACATGGCCCAAAACAACACGGCCTTCTCCGGCACCGAAGCGGCCGCAATCGGCCTCGTGACCGGGATGGCCCAGAGCTTCAGTGACTTCCTCGCAAAGGTCGGCTTGAACAGCGTTCCGGTGACGCCGTTCGAGGAACCGCTGTACGACCGGTTCCTCAGCTTCCTGAGCGATCCGACGGTCGACGGCCTCTTCATCCTCATCGGGATCATCGCCCTCGTCCTCGACCTCTTCCACCGGACGCTCTTCCTGAGTGTCGTCGCGGTCATCTTCATCGCGCTCGGCTTCCTCGGTGCGCAGGTGATCGGCGCGTCCGTCGTTGGGATCCTGATCCTGATCATCGCGGCGGCCCTCGTCATCCTGGAGGTGAAGGCAGGCCACGGATTCTTCGCGATCACGGGCATCGTCCTCGGTCTCGCGGGGACCTACCTCCTCGCATACAATGTGGAGTACTCGCCCTCCCCGTATGGGGTCACGCAGTACGTCATCCTCGGAGGCACGGGCGCCGCCCTGGTCGTCGCGTTCCTGTACCTCACTCGAATCCGAAAGGCGCTGATGGCTCAACCGAAGCTCATCGATCCCACGCGGATCGTCAACATGACCGGGCGCGCCGCGACGGACCTGGTTCCGGGGAAGGATGGCGTCGCGAACGTCGGGGCCGAGGACTGGACGGCGCAGTCCGATCAGTTCATCCCGAAGGGCACTTTGATTCGCGTCACCGGGTACGGCGATGGGAAAATTCAGGTCACGGTCGCCACGCAGGAAGGACCCGAACCTCCGAAGTCGAACGAACCCTCGCCGGCGCCGCCTTCTTCGCCGTAGGCCGCGCGTTCAAGTTCGGTGCTTCCGAACTTTCAGGGTGACGTTGTCCGGATCGACCGCGGTCACAATGACCGGCTCCCCGCGGGCGATGTCCTCCTCCGCGACCGCGCTCCACGATTCGTGCTCGACATGCACGACGCCTTTCGCGGTGGCCTTCATCGGGACGACGGCGCGACCGGTCTTGCCGACCAGCGTGTCGCCGGAGAAGTAGCGCTGCGTGATGACCTTCGTCGTTGTCTGCTGAAACGCGAAGGCGAGTCCCACGCCGATCATGACAATCAGGATGCCCGAGGCGAGGTAGTCGAAGCGGGTGACGAGCCATCCGTGGACGATCAGGAAGATGCCGAACGCGACGACGGCCAGGACGACCAGGACCGAGCGGATGCCGTAGAGGAAGAGCCGATCGAGGAGACTCGATACCGGCACGTCCGGGCTCTTACTTGTCATCCCCTCTCGCAGCTCCCTCGGCCGAGGCGAGCACGCCCCGGAACGGCCGGATGAGCTCGGTGAATTCGAGCGGCAGGATGAATTTCGTGGCGGGGCTGTTCCCGAGCGCCTTGAGGGCGTCCAGATACTGGAGCATGAGCGTTTTCTCGTCCACACCCTTCGCGGCTCCGAAGATCGTCGAGAGGGCTTGCGCGTAGCCTTCGGCGTTCAAGATCGCGGCTTGTCTCCCGCCTTCCGCACGGAGGATCGCGGACTGCTTGTCGCCCTCTGCCACGGTGACCGTTGCGGTCTTCCTCCCGTCGGCTTCGATGACGACGGCACGCCGGCTCCGCTCGGCGGACATCTGGAGAATCATCGCGTCCGTGACGTTCTTCGGCGGCAGGATCTCCCGGATCTCGACGTTCGTCACTTTGACGCCCCAACGGGTCGTGACCTCGTCGAGCTTCGTGCGGAGGAGCGCGTTGATCTCCTCGCGCTTCGACAGCACCTCGTCGAGGATGATATCGCCGACAACAGCGCGGAGCGTCGTCGTGGCGATCCCCATCGCGGCTCCCTCGAAGTTGTTCACCCGGATCACGGAGTCCGCTGCGCTCGCGACCTTGAAGTACACAATGAAATCGACGTCCACCGGGGCGTTGTCCTTTGTGATGCACGTCTGGTGCGGGATCGTCAGGAATCGTTCCCGCAAGTCCACTCGGACCGGCTTGTCAATCCCCGGAATCACGACGACGATCCCGGGCCCCTTCTCCGCCTGGGCTTTCCCGAGTCGGAAGTTCACGATCCGCTCGTATTCCTTGACGACCTTGAGGCTGGCGAAAAGAAGGATGAGGACAATGATGACGAAGACGAACGCGCCGACCGCGGCGCCAACGAGATCGGCGCCCTGGAGCGCAGTCACCGAACCGAGGTCGAGCAGGCTCGCAAACCCCCACATACCAGTTCCCCGGGGTAGGATGCCCGCTCCCCGACTTAAGGCCATTGTCGGACTTCCGCAACCCTTCGTGCGCGCGAATTGAAACCTTTATCCTGTTTGGGTAGGTTCGGTGGTTTGTGTCCCCGGAGGACCGACTCCAGACCGTCTTGGGCGGCTCCGAGGAGGTCGTCACCCGCGAGGAGTTGCGGACGCTCCTCGATCGAACCGGCACCCCGCGAGCCTACGTCGGGCTCGAGCCGTCCGGGCTGATGCACATCGGCACCGCGTTCGTCATCGGATCGAAGGTCGGAGACCTCCTTCGCGCCGGCTTTCACGCGATCATCTTCCTCGCCGATTGG
>VBMB01000161.1 GCA_005878525.1 Methanobacteriota archaeon | reverse complement strand
CAAAGCCCGGTCGGATCACGCGACGGAGTGACTCGGGATCGGGCTAGGGGATGTACATCCCGATCAGGCTCGACGTCCCGCGATGCCACACCTTCGTACCAAACGCTCGAGCAAGGGCGCGCGCCGCTTCCGGATTCACCCCTGTGTTGTCGGCGACGACAATCGATCCGGAACGGAGCTTCGGCCGAATGGTTTCAAACTCGAATGCGAGGTGCTCGGGAGTCCAAGGGCTATCGTGGCAGTACAGGTCGATCGAGGGGAGGCGATTGATGAGTCGCGGGAGAACGTCCTCGCTCCTTCCCTTTCGCAAGTCCCACCTGGCTTTCAATCGGGAGGGTATCGCCCACCCGGAATCCTTGCCACGTGGAACGCTCCAGGAAAGCTCCCCTCTAGCCCTCTCCGCTGCTTTTTGATATTGCGGCAAGTCAATTGAATGGAGTCGACCTCGCGCGTTTCGCTCGAGACCCATCAGGATATGCGCCGAGGACAGGCCGGAGGAGACGCCGGATTCGACGGCGTGGCGCGGGCGCTGCATCCGCGTAATGAGATACAACTCCAACGGCGCGGGGAACTGAGCGTAGTACGTGCGGCCCGTGCGTTGGAGCGCGCGATGGATCGATCGTTCGGCGGAGACGAGGTCGGTGATTTCACTGAACATGACAAGGATTTCGTCCGTCTCGCGTTCGGTTATATGTTTCAGCCATTCAATATCCGGAAGGGCCCTTCTCCCGAGGAGTTCGACGATTTCCTTCTCCGTCTTCTTGTCCGGCGACGGTCGTCTTGCGTTTCTCCGAGACCCCAACGAATCCGCCTCCACCGGGTTTCCTAGTTGGGCCACTGCTTGCCGTCAAACCATTGCAGCGGCGGAAGGAGCCACCGCAAGGAGCCTTTGGCGTGCCCCGGAAGTCCCTTGCATTGAATGCCGGCGATCGCACCCGTGTGTAGCCTGATTTCCGACTCGGCCCCGAGGAGATCGGCAACGAGATGGTCGATCAGCGGCAAGTGCGAGACGAGCGCGACGCTCTCGGTCGATCTCAATTTTCGAAGGGTTGCGTAGACTTCGGTGACTGGTGTCTCCCCGAGCAAACACGGTTCAACTTGGATCTCTGACTTCAGGTCAAGCGTTTCGCGGGCAATCTCGGCGGTCTCCTTGGCGCGAGCCAATGGACTCGAGAGAATCAGTCCCGGTCGGAAGCCCAGTTCCTTCTCGGCCACGGATACGACCCGTTTCGCGATGTACACCAGCATGTCGGGGTGGATGGAGCGAGCGCTACAAGCGAATTCTACCGCCCGAGGGCGGCTTCGTTGTCACGGACGCTCGATGATCATCGACACCGCGTTGCCGCCGCCGAGGCAGAGAGTGGCGAGGCCTCGCTTCGCAGCTCGATCCTTCATCGCGTACGCCAAGGTCGTGAGGACCCGCGCACCGCTGCAGCCAATCGGGTGGCCGAGCGCCACCGCGCCGCCGTTCACGTTGAGCTTCTCGTGCGGGATCCCGAGCTCTCGCATCACCGCGAGGCTCGCGGCGGCATACGCCTCGTTGTGCTCGAAGAGGTCGATGTCGTCGACGGACAGGCCCGTCTTCTTCGGCAGCTTCCGGACACCCGGGATCGGCGCCTCCATCACCCATTCCGGTTTGACCCCGGCCGTGTTGTAGGCGACGACCCGGGCGAGCGGGGTGACGCCGTGGCGGTCCGCGGCGTCTCGAGACATGACGACCATCGCGGCACCGCCATCGCTCAACTGAGACGCGTTCCCTGCGGTCACCTGACCGCCCTCACGGAAAACCGGCGGGAGCTTCGCGAGCTTCTCGAGGGAGGTGTCCATCCGGATCCCCTCGTCGACCTCGACCCGGCCGGCACCGGGCACCTCGACGGGGACGATTTGCTCCTTGAACCGGCCCTCCTGGGTCGCGGATGCCGCGCGTCGATGACTATCGAGCGCGAAGCGATCCATGTCCTCTCGGCTGATCTTGAATCGTTCCGCGACGATCTCGCCCGTGACGCCCATATGGAACTGGTTGTACGCATCCCACAGGCCATCGTGGACCATTGCATCGATGAACGGCACGTTGTTGATCCCGATTCCCCAGCGGGCCTCCTTGACCAGGTACGGGGCGCGGCTCATCGACTCCATGCCCCCCGCCAGGACGACGTCCGCGGAGCCCGCGCGGATCATGTCCGACGCGAACATCACCGCCTGCAGCCCCGAGCCGCACACCTTGTTGACGGTCACGGCGCCGACGCGATCGGGGAGGCCGGCGGACAGCGCGGCTTGGCGCGCCGGGTTCTGGCCGAGGCCCGCGGAGATCACATTGCCCATGATGACCTCCTCGATGTCCGCGGGGACGAGGCCGGTGCGGTTCACGGCCTCGGCGATCGCCGTGCTCCCGAGTTTGACTGCTTCGACGTTGCGGAACGCGCGGCCGTACTTTCCGACGGGAGTGCGACAAGCGCCGGCGAGAACGACGTCCGTCACAGCAGGAGCCTCCGCGCGCTGAAGAACGAACCGCCGCGCTATTAAGATGTTGTCCGGTGCGAGCGGAACCAGTCCATCGTGCGACGCACCCCGTCCTCGTAAGGCGTCGCCGGATATGGGCCGCCCGTCAAGGACCGGTAGAGGGATCCATCGAGCAAGACCGGGTCGTCGAACAGGTACGCCATTTCGTACGCGGAACGTGCCAAGCGGTTGAACAGGCCGACAAATCGAAACGTCCCGCGACCGAACACCCGAATCCTCGGTTCTCCCCAACCGGCCGACGCGTACGCGAGGCGGATGAATTCCCTCGGTGTAATCGGGCGGGGGCCGGGGACATGGACGGCGCGGCCGTGAGCGGCGGGCGTCGCGACAAGTTTCAACATCGCCTCGGCCGCATCGTCGATGAGGATGAACTCGTGCGATGCGTCCGCATCCAGTGGCCATCGGCATGGTTGCCCGCGGACGGCTCCTTCGAAAATCGGCTGGAAGATCTCATGCATGATGCCCGGACCGTAGAAATCCGGATACCGCGGGAGGACAAGCCGCACCCGCCCGTCGCGATGGGCTTGGAGGAACATCTGCTCAACGCGCAACCGCAACCTTCCCTTCTGCGTGTTCGGCTCCTGCGGGTGGTCTTCCAGCACGGGCCGCGATCGCGGGTGGCCGTACACGTACACGTTGCCCGGGAACGCCAAGATGGCGCCTGCGGCCTCCGCCGCCGCGAGTGCATTCTCCGCAAGCGCCGGCACGAGTCGGGGCCACTCGGGGTACGGAACATTCGCGGCGTGCACGACCACGTCGGCACCGCGGGCCGCCTCGACCACCGCCTCCCGCGATACTAGATCCGCATGGAGGATCTCCGTACCGGCGGGGAATCGATCCGTTCCGGCCGACGGCCGGACGACGGCTCGGACCCGATGCCCCGAGAAGCGGGCCCGCCGGGCGACCGCCCCGCCAATCGATCCTTTCGCGCCGAGGATGACGATCAGCACGTCTCGCCGACAGCTCCTTCCGCCGATAAGCCTGACGCGACGTCGATCGGATTCTCGACCTACGTGCACGATGCATGCACTCGCCCGCCTTATGGCCGCGTTGCGACGGTGAGTGGCTCGACCCGCCTCGGTGAGGCGGGTGAGGTGCGAACGATGGGCAACGGAATCAAACTGGGGCCGCGCGCGACGATCCTCGTGGTCGTCCTGCTTGCGGCCAGCGCGGTGGGCATCCTGACGCCCACCCTGAGCAACACGGTGTCGAAAGACGTGCAGGTGACAGGCTTCGCGGTCACGCTGACCGTCGACGGCATCCCGGAAACCGTCGCGCCGGGCGACATCTTCCGCGTGACTGCGACCCTGGCGAACAACG
>VBMB01000014.1:5238-15547 GCA_005878525.1 Methanobacteriota archaeon | reverse complement strand
AGGTCCGGAACGCGACCCTGATCCAGAAGGGTGAGCTCGCGGACCACGTGAAGGTCGCCCTGCTGACCGGGAATTTCTATGATGGACTCAAGAACGTCGTCGGCGTCGGCCGAGAGCTGACGCCCACGCACGCGTTCCTGACGGCCCCCGGCTGCGCCTACGTCCCCCCGATGGCGTTCGACGGATTCGAGCTCGTCGGGCAAGGGTGAGCCCGCATCGGCCCGGCGCATTGCCAAACGTACTTAGTCGAGAGCCTGCTACGAGGGGGAGGCGTGTTCCATGGCCGACGTGGAAGTTCGAACGTTGAAAGAGGTCGACCTGAAGGGCGGCACCGTGGTCGCCGCGTTCCCGAGCATCGGGCTCGTGAGCACGATCACCGCGACGTACATGATCACGAACCTGAAAGTCGACCAGGTGACGGCCCTTGAATCCCCCGACTTTCCATCCCTCTCAATGATCTACGCGAAGAAGCCGAAGTTCCCCGCCCGCGTGTACGCGTCCCGGGATCCTAAGATTGCGATTTTCATCTGCGAGATGCCGCTGCCGATGTACACCCACCGTCCCGTGGCGTATGCGCTCCTGAAGTGGGCCAAGGACCACCAGTGCCGTTGGATCGTCCCGTTCGAGGGTTTGCCCGCGGAACCGGATGCGCCGATCCCGGCGGAACCTCCCGTCTGGGGCATCGGCAGCACGGACCGCGCGCGGTCCGAACTCGAGAAGCGCGGGATCCAACAGCTCGAGTCGGGCATGATCACCGGCGTGACGGGTGTCCTCCTGAACGAGGGTCGGTGGCGCAACGTAGACGTCGTCGCCCTCCTGGCGGAAGCCCGCACCGACATCCCGGACGCCCGCGCGGCGGTCGCCCTCGTCCACACGCTCGACCTGCTCCTGCCGGAGATCGAGATCGACCTGAAGCCGCTTCAAGCGCAGGCGAAGGCACTCGAAGACCATCTGTCGAAGTTGAAGCAACAGGCCGCGGCCGTTGTCGCCCCGGAGCCGATTCCGAGCGAGATGTACCGCTGAGATCGCTACTGTCCTCGCGAACCGCTCGGCGCACCTACGCTACCAACGCGGATGCCGCGCTTAGGCTGCCGCTTTCAGGCGGCGATAGCGATCCACGAACTGGGCCTCGCAGGTTCGGCAGCAGAAGTAGTGTTCCCGGCGGTCCAGCCGACGGATGACCGGTGCGCCCTCGATGGTCTTGCCGCATTCGAAGCAAGCCACGAGCACCTGAACGCCATGAGCGACGTGCGCCCGGGGCTCGTCCTTCACCCGGCCACTCGCAACGTGATGCTCGTACGCCACGACGCCTCGGAGCTTCCCTACTTTTCGGAGGAACCGGGCCGCCTCGTTTTCCCGGGGCAGGATCGCCTCCGCGACGATTCGGCCCTCCCGCGTCTTGACGGTCCGTCGAACTTCCGGAAGTTTCGCGATAGCGAATGCAACCTTTCCCGATTGGCCGGCCGCCGCCTCGACAACGAGGAACACCGACGTCTCTCCGAGTTGCAATGGGTCGACGTCCGCACGATAGCCCCGCAGGACTCCGAGCCGTTCGAGCCGGCTGACGTGTGCGCTCACGGTCGGCACGCTCGCTCGCGTCTGGCGGCTGAGCTCCCGGAACGACAGCCGCGCGTCGTCTTGGAGGGCTTTCAGAATTCGAATGTCAAGGGGATCGAGATCCACGATCTGACCAGCCGCGGGTCGAGTTTGAAGCTTTGCCCTAGGCCGGTTGTTGGCATGCGGGCTTTACATTTGTAAACCCCAAACGGGATGGAAGGCCGTCGCGTTAGACCCACGGACACGATGGCGACAGACCCGGTCTGCGGCATGTACGTGGACGAAGGCACGCATCTCACAGCGGTCGTCCGCGGCCGGAAGTACTACTTCTGTTCCGAGACCTGTCTCGAGACGTTCGTCGCGCCGGAGAAAGAGATGGCGCGGCTGAAGCGACTCACGCTCTTCAGCCTCGGGATTGGCATCCCGTTGTTCCTCGTCGGCTTCGGCCAAGGGCTGGGTTGGTGGCTCGCGGGCCTCGAGGAACCGTTGAACCTCGTGTTCTTCGTGCTCGCCACCCCGGTCCAGTTCGTCGCGGGATATCGGTTCTACCGCGGCTTCGTCGACGCGATTCGCAACAAGAGCGCGAACATGGACGTCCTCATTGCAATCGGCACGACCGCCGCCTGGGCCTACAGCGCCGTCGTGACGTTCCTCCCCTTCTCCGGTGTCCGCCTCGCGGATAAAGGGACGTACTACGACACGGCGGCGGTGATCATCGGCCTCATTCTCCTCGGCAAGTACTTCGAGGAGATTGCGAAGGGGAAGGCGAGCGACGCAATCCGCAAGCTCATGGACCTGGCGCCGCGGACCGCGCATGTCATTCGCGACGGAAAGGAAGAGGAGATCCCCGTGGAGCTCGTCCTGCTGGACGATTTTCTCATCATACGACCGGGAGAACGAATTCCAGTCGACGGGGTGATTGTGGACGGATTCTCGGCGATCGATGAGTCGATGATCACGGGAGAATCGATTCCGGTGGAGAAGAAGGTCGGAGATACCGTCATCGGCGCGACAATCAACCGGACCGGGTTGCTCCGAATCCGGGCCACCCGCGTCGGTGCGGACACGACGTTGAACCAGATCATCAAACTCGTCGAGGACGCCCAGGCTTCCCGCGCGCCCATCCAACGCCTCGCGGACCGTGTGGCGTCCGTGTTCGTCCCCGCGGTCGTGGGAATCGCCACGCTCACGTTCTTCCTGTGGTCCGGGCCCCTCGGCCAATCAATCGCACACGCTCTCGTGTTCTTCATCGCGGTCTTGATCATCGCTTGCCCGTGCGCGCTGGGCATCGCGACACCGGCGGCGATCATGGTTGGCACGGGGAAGGGCGCGGAGAACGGGCTGCTGATCAAGGGCGGCGAGTATCTCGAGAAGGCCCACAAGCTCACGACCGTCGTGTTCGACAAGACCGGGACGCTCACGAAGGGCCGCCCATCCGTGACCGACGTCGTGCCGGTCGGCGCGATTCCGGAGGAAGACATCCTGCGGCTCGCGGGGTCCGTCGAGAAAGGGTCAGAGCACCCTCTCGGAGAGGCCATCGTCCGCACCGCGACCGCCCGTGGCCTGAGTCCAGAGGACCCGAAAGACTTCGAAGCGATCCCCGGCCAGGGGGTGCGGGCCGTAATCGATGATCGCCGCATTCTCCTCGGAAACCGAATGCTGATGGCAAGCGCCAGCATTCCCTTGCACGCGGCCGAATCTATCCTCCACGCGATGGAGGACGCGGGGAAGACCGCCATGATTCTCGCGGTCGACGGTAAGGTGGAAGGAGTGATCGCGGTCGCGGACACGTTGAAAGAGCATTCCTTCGAAGCGGTCCGCGCGCTCAAAGCCATGGGCATCGAGGTCGTCATGCTCACCGGCGACAACCGCCGAACTGCGGAGGCCATCGCCCGCCAGATCGGAGTGGACGAAGTGATCGCCGAGGTCCTTCCTGCCCAGAAAGCCGAAGTGATCAAGGACCTCCAGAAACGGGGCAAAGTCGTTGCGATGGTCGGGGACGGCATCAACGATGCGCCGGCCCTCGCGCAAGCCGACGTCGGGATCGCGCTCGGGAGCGGCACCGACGTGGCGATGGAGGCGGGCGGCATCGTCCTCATCAAGGACGATCTCCGGGACGTCGTGGCCTCGATCCAACTGAGCCGCCGGACCGTCCAGAAGATCCGGCAGAATCTGTTCTGGGCCTTCTTCTACAACACGGCGCTCATCCCGATCGCCGCCGGCGTCCTCGCCGGAATCGGGATCGTGCTGAATCCGATCATCGCGGGCGCGGCCATGGGCTTCAGCTCCGTCTCCGTCGTGATGAACTCGATGACACTGCGGCGATTCAAGCCGCAACTGTGAATGCCGCGAGGCAGGAGGTGAATCATGGAGAAAGATCCGGTGTGTGGGATGACGGTCGACCCCAAGCGGTCAGCCGGTAGCTCAGTGTACGGAGGCAAAACATACTACTTCTGTTCCGCATCGTGCAAGTCGACGTTCGACCGGAGCCCGGCGCGGTTTGCGAAGTGACGTCGCGTGGACGTGGCCGCAAAGGTTTATTCTCGAACGGAGGGTATCGTCGACCGTGGCGTCCGCCCTCTGGGCCCGGCTCACCTGGAGCAAAGCGCTCTTCGGCTTGCTCGTCGTGAACGTCGCTTGGACGGCGTCCTTGTTCATCTGTCCGTTTCTCGTGTCGCCCGGCTCCTTTGCGAATCAAGTGGGCGGCGCGAACGTGGTCGATCACGAGAACATCTGGGCGACGTTCCCGCTCTACCCGCGGATCGTCTACACGATCGGCGACGCGCAATGCCACCAGCTGTTCTATCGCTCCTTCTGGCTGAATGGCAACCAGATGCCGATCGACGAGCGCATGACCTCGATGTACGTCTTCGCGAACCTCGGTGTCGTCGCCGCCATGTTCGCCCGGCCGTCCACCAGCACCGGCCAAGTCATGTTGGACGCGTTGCCCGCGTTTCTGCGCCGCCGGCTCGCGAAACTGGGAACCGAGCGAGCGGGCGTGGCCATCGTGGTCCTCGGATTGGTCCCGATGGGAATCGACGGATTCACGCAGCTCTTCCGCGTGAACAACTACGAGTCCACGCCCTTGGCGCGCGTGCTGACGGGCGGCCTCGCGGGGTTCGTCGGAGGTCTCTTGGTCGCTGCGATGCTCGTGACGATCCGGCAATTCTCGATCGAGATGCAAGCGCTCCAGGCCCGATACGCGCTCGCGCCGGCTCCGGAGCGGTAGGACGGCTCGCGCAGAGCGCGCCCTTCGACCGGAGCAAATTACTTCCGACCGGACCGCGGTCGGTGGGACTCGAGGCTGCGAGGGAGGTCTCCCCATGGAAACCGAGTGCCGGATTCACACACTGGTCGCCGACGTCGCGCTTTTCGCCGAGGGCCAGGTGCTGCTCGTCCGGTACTGCGACATGGCGAAGTATGACAACGAGAGCGGATGGTTCTTACCCGACGATGAGCTGGAGTATCTCGAGCATCCCGAGCGCGCCGGGACGCGCATCTTGAAGGAGCAGCTCGGCTTGCTCGCTCTGAAACCGCGGCTCGATCACATCGAATCGTTCAAGGGGAACAGCGGAGCTTGGCACATGTCGTTCCACAACAAGCTCGACCTCGACCGGATGCCTCGACTCAAGCGATCGAACGCCGTTGCGGAGGCGGAGTGGTTCGACCTGCGGAAGTTGCCGGTCCGAAACGAGGTCGCTCACCATGGCTGGGCCCTTCACGTCCTCGAGACGATGGCGAAGGGCCAGACCTGATTCCCGAATTGTGTGTTTCGCGCTGCGCAATCTGCGGTCGGTCGTCGTGGTGAGCGAAGGTTTTTGAAGCGCCCCCTGCTTCCGACCGCCCAATGGCCCGCCGGAAGCGTAAGGACGAGACCCCCGCTTGGGTTGCGCCGGACTTCGACGAGGTCGGCTTCATGCGGCGGGAGATCGAAGGGGCGCGAGCCGCCGTCGCCACCATCGCCTGGGCCGTCGTCGGGGCCCTCGTCGGGTTCGCCCTCTACTCCGTCCTCCCCGTCCTCGCGTTCTTCGGTGGAATCGCCGTGGGATTCGGGATGTACTTCATCTTCCCGCTCTTCGGCTTCAAGACGGAGTCCTTCAAACGTCGCGATTGGATCGGCCATGGCATCACGTACTTCTTCAGCTGGCTCGCGTTCTGGATCATCCTCCTGAACCCGCCGTTCAGTGACCATGTCCCCCCGACGATTCAGTCGATCTCCGTGTCGCCCTATCACGCCGGGTATACCGGAGACTTGGCCTGCCTGCCACCCGCCGGATCGGTCAGCATGGGTCCGGTCAACGACTCCCTGTACATCCTGTTTCGCGCGACCGACAATGTCGGCCTTCGAAGCGTCGAAGTGCACGCCGCGCCCCAGGGCAGCAACTCGTTCGTGGTGATACCCACCCTCGTCGCCGGGCAGGACAATCGCTGTTTGGGCCACCACCCCGGCGAGAAGTATGCCGGCGGAACCTACAACGCCACACTACCATACGCCACGGGGTACGACATCACGATCGTCGCGACCGACGGGAGCAACCCTCCCTCGGGGGTCGCCCTCTCTGTCTTGCTGACACCCTAGCGTTCCCACGGAAACCGTTTGTCGAAGAGGCGCGTCCACGCCTCGGCATATCCGGCTCGAAGAGCGCTCGCGCCCGGACGGATTTGCGACGAGCGGCGGGCGGCCTTCTCGAGGTCCTTGCCGATGCTGAGCTCCCGCCACTTCGCCTTCGCGACTGCTGAGGCTGCAGTCACATCCCGGGCCACGTCGACGGCCCAGCGCTCCCCCTCCACGAACGGACCGGCGATTGTCTTCGGATTCCTTCGCCATTTGTCGAGGAATTCTTTCGCGTTCTTCACCCAGACGGGCGGGCCCACGTGACGCGAGACGCGCGGTAGGGAATCGACCGCGAACTCGAAGAGGAAAATCGCTTCCTTGCCGGCGAGGTCGAAGCGAGAGTCGAACACGTGGAACTCGTGTCGATGGAAGAGGTCGAGGAACGCCCGGTGCCCCTTCCGAAGCTGTGGGTACAGGACGTCGTCTGTGACGGCGGGCGCGGGAATCGAGATCGCAAGGAGGCCGCCACCCCGCCGCTTCACCGCGGCGCGCAACTTGGCGACCGACAGCGGCTTCAGCGGCCGCGGGAAGAAAAATCGCTCGCTCGGGCTCTGCAGATATTCGCGGGCCGCATGGACGAACGTCGCGAGCTGTTCGACGCTCACCGCGCTGGCAACATTGCGGTTCGGGTCGACCGGATCGACGACAGTGAGCGGCTCCGGGAACGTCCGCCCGGGCGCCCGATCCAGCTCGAGGACGATCCCGGGACGCCAGGAGAGGCTGGCCTCGAGGACGCCGCGAAACGTGCCGTACTTCAGGACCAGCAGCTCGCACAGGTAACCGCTGAATCCCAGGATTTTCGCCTCCGCGCCGTAGACCCCGATGCCCTCGGCCCACGCCTTCAGCAGGCGGATCTCGTCCGTCTGGCCTTCTTTCACGCGTCCGAGGACGTAGTCCACGTGGAGCGGCGTTCGGTCGACGGCGCTCATCCGCTGGGTCGCGTCCGTGATGCGATAACAGGGTACGATTTCGACCTCGAAGCCGCCGTACCAGCCGCGGGTGTACGGATGTTCGGCGTAGCGATGGGTGCCTTTCTCGAGGATCTTCCCCAGGGCCAAGCCGCGTTCTTCGAGGTCCGCTCGCGGGAGGTTCGGAGGGAACGCGACGAACACGTCGATCTCCGTGCCGGTGAGATGCGTGCCTTTCGCGACGGAGCCCGCGAGGAACGGCTTCGCCTCCCAGCCTTTCGACTTCAGCGTGGCCCGGAGTCGTTCGAGGAGTTCCCGGACGACATTCTCAATCCGGGCCTCCTCTTCCGGGGACGGTCGGATCCGTGCGAGGACCTGCTCCTCCACCGTCATGCGGACCGCATGCTGGGTCGCGCATAAAAGCGCATGGGGGTTCTACGAGAGAAGGACTCCGTGTGTGCGCGCCACCTCGAGGATGCCGTCGATGACGAATTGCACCGCGATCGCGGCGATCAGGAGCCCCATCACGCGGCCGACCGCGCGCGTACCCGCTCGCCCGATCCTTCGGAAAATCCGGTCGGCGTTGTGCAACAAGATATACGTGGCGAGGACCGCCGCGAGGATGCCGGCGAACACGAACAGCTTGTCCTCCGGCGCGGTGGCCGGAGATGACATCAAGATCATGACGGTCGTGATTGCGCCGGGCCCTGCCAGGAGGGGGATCCCCAGAGGGACGACGGCCACCTCGTCCCGCTCGAGCGTCTCCTCACGTTCCTGTTGGGTGAGGCGCGTACGGGAACGCTCGCCGCGCAACATCTCAAACGCGACGCCGAAGAGGACGATGCCGCCCGCGATACGGAACGCGGGAATCGTGAATCCGAATCCCGCGAAGATCCATTGGCCGAACACCGCGAACACGCCGAGGGTGATCGTCGCGGTCAGGCACGCCTTCGAAATGATGTTCTGTTTCTGGGCCGCGTCCATGTCCTCGGTGAGGACGGAGAAGAACGGCACCACCCCGAGCGGATCGACGATCGCGAAGATGGAGGCCATGGCGGTGGCGCCGAACGCCAAGTCCACCATGGTCGTCCCTGAAACGGACGGGGCCTAGTGCCTTCGCATCAGTTTCATCCAGCCGCCGCTCTCGTAGACGGCGAGATCGCGGCCGCTGGCGGTCCGTTCGAACTCATCCCAGGTGATGACCTGGAGTTTCTCGCTGCCGCCCTTCGTGAACCGCAGCGTGCTCGTGCCCCGAACCTTGCTCGGCTGGAGGCCCTTCACCGCGGCGATCTGCCGCGCGTACTCGAACGAGATTTGCTTGAGTGCAGGCATGTTCATCCCATCGTTGCGCCGCCATATGGAGGCGTGCTGACGGCTGTACGACAATGATGCTATAAGTGTCTTTCGTTTGTCTGACGTTTGTTGACAAAGGAATGGAGGGTCGCGGCGAGGCCGCGTGAGGGTCCGCGAGGCCGGCCCGGCGCGCAGCAAGTACGAGATGACTCGCCCGCGGATTTCGGCCACCCGGTTCGATTTTTCCTCGCGCGTCTGACTTTTGTTCTCATGGTTGATTTCCGCGGACGACGGCTTATATAGAGTCGGATGCACCAGTTCGTTTTGCCTGGAAACAGGCGGTGACCGAACATGGCCAGTGACAAGCCCTCCCCCGTCCTCCTCGACGCGGTGAAGGCTCAGGCCTCGAAACTGAGGGAAACGAAGAACGCCTTGGATGCCCGCGGGAAGGAGCTCGAGAAGCTCCGAGCGGAGCTCGACGCCCGGACCGCGGCGCTGGAGAATCAGGCCGCCCGGCTGAAGGCGGAGCGGGACGATTTCTCCCAAGAGAGGGACCAGGTCGTCGCGGCCCGATCATCGATGGACAAGGATATCGCCGGCATGCGGATGGAACGGGACAAGGCATCCGCCGAGGAGCGGCGCGTCCAAGACTGGGCTCGCACGCTGAACGACCGGGAGAAGTCGATCAAGGACCGCGAGGATCAGGTGAAGCGCCTCGAGCACGAGCTCACGGATCATCTGAAAGAGTCCGAAGGGAAGATCCAGGCGCTCGTCGAGCGCGAGGAGTTGTCCGCACAGCGCGAGCGCGCGCTCGCACAGACGATCGATCGGCTCTCCGTGATGGAGCGCGGCATGGCCGAGCGCGACCGGAAGCTCGCGAAGCGCGAAGAGGAACTCATCAAGCTCCAGAACGAGCGGCTCAATGCGCTCGAAGCCCGCGAGCGGGAGATGCTGAAGATTAGCGAAGAGATGTACGCCCGCCAGAAGGAGTCCGCGGCGCAACACGACTCGTTCGTCGAATTGCAGACCACGCTCAAGGATGAATTGTACCACCTCGCCTCGGAACGCGAGAAGCTCGCGCTGAAGGAGAAGAGCCTCCTCGAGGCGGAGAAGTACATCACCGCGGCGCTCGAGGCGAGCGGGATCGAGATGCCCGAGGAGCCGGAGACGAAGGCCCCGCCTCCGCCCCCGACCGCCGAGACGAGGCCTCCGCGACCGCCTCAGGCCCAAGCCTCACCTCCGGCCCCGGCCCATCCAATGGAGCCGTTGCGGGACGAGATTTTCGAAGAGGAGCCGAGTGAGGCGAAGCCGCGAGTCTCTCGGGCCGATGCGCTCGAGCACATGACGAAGGCCTTGGAGACCGCGAAGAGGGCCCGCGACGTCGGACGGAACGTGAGCGAGATCCGCAAGACACTGAAGCAAGCCCGGGCCGCCTTCGAAGGCGGCGACTACGAGACGGCGACGCGCCTCGCCCGCGACATCCTCAGGGACCTCGAGGCGGTCCCGATGCCTCGGTAGTCCCCTCGCGACTTCCGCCGTTCGGCACGCCCAGGATCGGCATCGCGTACACCGGCACTCCGGGCACGCGCATCTCGTGCTGTTGACCCGGAATCTCGCCCCAAGGGTCCGGATCGGAGACCGGTCCCCGGACGAAGGTCCATGCGACGTTCGCCACGAAGATGAGCTGACCGATCCCGAGGATGAACGCCCCGACCGTCTCGAGCCAATTCAACGTCCACATGGAGGGCGGGTAATCGTACACGCGGCGCGGCATGCCCTCGAGGCCGAGGAAGTGCATCGTGAAGAAGACGAGGTTCATGCCGATCAGCGTGAAGGCGAAATGCCAGCGGGCGAGGCGTTCGGAGTACATCCGCCGCGACATGCGCGGGAACCAGAAGTAGAAGCCCGCGAAGACGCCGAGGATCGTCCCGCCGAA
>VBMB01000014.1:0-5208 GCA_005878525.1 Methanobacteriota archaeon | reverse complement strand
GCCCCGCCCCACATCGTCGCGATCCAGTTGAAGATCTTGATGCCGCTCGGCACCGCGATCGCCAGGGTGATGACCATGAACGGCAGGCGGGCGGAGATCGAGATGCCGGTAGTGAACATGTGATGGACCCACACGCCGAAGGAGAGGAAGCCGATCGCGACGGTCGACAGGGCGATCGCCTTGTACCCGAAGATCGGCTTGTGGCTCATCCGCGGGATGACCTCCGAGATGATCCCCATCGCCGGGAGGATCATGATGTACACGGCCGGATGGGAGTAGAACCAGAACAGGTGCTGCCACATGATCGGGTCGCCGCCGACGGCGGGTGAGAGGAACGCGGTGATGCCGTGGCGATCCAGGAGGAGGATGAACAACCCGCCCGCGAGGACCGGCGTCGCCAGGAGGACGAGCCCTTGCGTGACGAGGATCGACCAGACGAACAGGGAGAGATTCTTGAACGTGATCCCGGGAGCGCGGTGCCGCAAGATCGTAACGAGGAAGTTGATCGCGCCCGCGGTCGACGAAATCCCGAGGAGCTGCAACCCGACGATCCACATGTCGACGCCCGGGCTTCGGTCGTACACACTCAGCGGCGTGTAACCCGTCCATCCGATGTTCGCGGCGCCGAGCCACATGATCACGCCGGCCACGGGGATGATCCAGAAACTCAGTGCGTTGATCCGCGGGAACGCCATGTCCTTCGCGCCGATGAGGGGCGGGACCATCAGGTTCCCGAACCCCGCGAGGATCGGGATCGAGACGAGGAAGATCATCGTGGTCCCGTGCATCGTGAACAATTCGGAATACGTGTTCGCGTCGACGATGGTCGGTCCCGGGTAGGCGAGCTCCGTCCGCATCAACAGGGCGAGGACGCCGCCGATGATGAAAAACAGAAACGAGTTCGCGAGATACAGGATTCCGATCTCGTGGTGGTTCGTCGTGGTGAGCCAACGGAACACGCCGATCGGTGCGTTCCGATGACGGTACGCGGCGACGACTTCGCCCGCCATCCCTGAAGCTCCGCGGTGGTGGCCACTCCCGATGGGCCGCCGCGTCCCGTACCCCGGAATCCGACATAAGGCTTTCCACCGTGCGCGTTCGAGCGATGTCCGCCCCGAGAAGTCGTATCGTCCCACCACAAATACTTTAGAGGAAAGCGAGTTTCGCCAATCGATGTCGGGCCTCCGACGGATCGGCCTGGTGGCCTCGGCGCTCGCCCTGTCCGTCGCGTTCCTCGGAGCAAACGTTCGGGCCGACGGCATCTCGACCGGTCAGCAGGCCACGGACCAACTCTTCTATCTCGTCTTGGTGCCGGCGATCGGGATCGGGATTCTGGTCATGGGCCTCGTGGCCTACGCCGTGTTGAAGTTCCGGGTGCGAAAGGGCCACACGGAGGGACCGACGAACCCGCAGACGAACAACCGCCGCCTCGAGACGATGTGGACCATCATCCCGGCGATCATCCTGGTCGTCGTCGGAGTCGCGGCGTTTCAGACGCTCATCACCACCGATACGATCCCGCAGAAGCCGGATGTGATCGTCGAGATCAACGCACACCAGTGGTTCTGGAATTTCAACATCACCTATATCCGGAATGGCACGTGGCTGAACGGCACGGGGACCTTCACATCGCTGAACACAACCGGCGCGTTCAGCGTGAAAGCCGGTCTGACCGTCAAACTCATCCTGCGTTCCTTCGACGTGGCGCACTCGTTCTACCTTCCGGATTTCCTGTTCAAGATCGACGTCATCCCCGGCCACACGAACACGTACTGGTTCCAATCGCTCCAACCCGGCGATTACGCAATCCGGTGCGCGGAGTTCTGCGGCCTCAACCATTACACGATGACGGCGACGCTCCACGTGGTGAAGTGAGCGAGGAGTCCGAGGCGGCGCGATGATCGGGAACAAAATGCGCATCGCGGTCCTTGGGATTGTCGCTGCGTTACTGGGGGGCACGGCCGGGGGCACTCTCGTCTCGATTCCTTCGTCCGCTTCGCCGGGCCGAGCCTCCCCGACGGAGTTGCCACCGCCGAGGACCGGAATCTCACCGGTCAACTTCACATTCTACGGGAACTCGGTTCGCGGGTGGGGATTTTCCAACGCCACGATCACCGAGCCGGGTCCGAACATCACGGTCTACTTCGGAGACGTGCTGAACCTCACGCTGATCGGAAACGACTCGGCGCCACACAGTTGGTTCATTGACTACGACAACAGCCTCGCGGTGAGCGGGGATGAGCCGACCTCGGGCGATTTCAACGTCGCCGGGAACATCGTAGGACGGGCGAGCCTCCCGGCGTTCCATCCGGGCAACTGGACCTATCGGTGCGGGATGCATCCGACCACGATGACCGGGACGATTCGGATTCTGGAGAAACCGAGGCCTGTGAACCTCACGCTATTCGGCGACGCGGCTCTCGGATGGGGGTTCTCGAACGCCACCCTTCGGGAGCCCGGACCACCGCTCGTTGTCCTCTGGGGCACGAACGTGACGCTCACGCTAATCGCACACGACTCCGCGCCGCACAACTGGTTCATCGACTACAACAACGATCTGAGCGCTTCCCCGGGAGAGCCCGCCTCGCCGGACTTCAACAGCCCGGTCGGGAAGATTGTCGTATGGCCCTTCAGCGCGGACCAGACAGGCAACTGGACATATCGCTGTCACATCCACCCGACCAGCATGACGGGAACCATCTCGATCGTCGGGGGACCGCCCCCCGAGTTGCGGAAAGGAGCTCTGCCCCTGATTACCGGGATTATGATCGGTGCGCTATCCGTCGTCCTCGTCTTCGCAGTGATCTATCACGTTCGCGCCGTGCGCGCGGCCAAGCGGACGCGATGAGGGACCGCGATGACGGATCTGGCCGTCCTCGCCATCGGGCTGGGGGTGATTCCCCTCGCGGCGATTCTTCTCTACTCCCTACGCGGGTTCGTACTCGCACACCGGGAGGCGATCTGGGGCTTCCTCGCCGGCGTCCTCGCGTTCTTGGCCCTCGGACACGCGATGGCCGCGGTCCTCGTGAACAAGTCGCTCTTTGGTGACACCGCGATCGCGATTGCGGTCGCGTTCGTTGGCCTGGCGGTCGGCGCAGGCATCGCGTGGTCGTTGCTTGAGGGGCCTTTCATCCGGAGAGAACCGAACCGCATCCTCTGGGTCGCCGTCGCTTTTCTCGCACTCCACAGCCTCGGTGATGGTCTGGTCCTCGGCCGAGACTTTGTTGGCGGAGTCGTCCCATCGGTCCAAGTGGACGGACTCACAGTCGGTGCGACCGTTGGCCATCGGTTCGTCGAAGGCTGTTTGGTCGTCGTTCCTGCCATCTGGGGGGCTTGGAAGGCAAGGCCGGCCTTCGCGCTCCTGCTCGTCTCGTTAGCATCTGTTCTCGCCGCGTACATTCCGGGCGCGGTCTTCACCGCCTACGGCGGCTCGCTTCGTTCCCTCGTCCAGGTTGCCGTTCCGACGTTCGTGGCCGCGATCGAGGCGAGCCTTGGCTTGCTTCTGCTCGTCCATTTCTTTGTCGAGTGACGCCCCATCGCAATGAACCCGTCAAAACTTCGCAGGCCACAGCGAGACGAGCGCGACGATGAGGGCGGACGCGAGCGTCGCCGTGCCGAGGGCGAGATGGATCGTGACCACGACCCAGTCGTTATCCGAAGCAATCGTGAGCGCGCCGACGGCCACCTGTGTGACGAGGATTGCGAAACTCATGATGGACAGCGTGACGATTCGCATCTCGGGGCGGAACCAGAGCATGGCGGCGACGAGGGTGGACAACATGAAGAACCCGGTCAACGCCGCGACGAGGCGATGGACGTACTCGATGAGGATCCGGGCATCTGCGAGATTGGGCACGATCGAACCGTTGCACAGGGGCCAATCGGGGCAGATGGTCCCTGCACCCGGCACTCCCCGCACGATTCCCCCGACGATGATCGTGGCGTATGCCGAGACGGCTCCGAGGATCGCCACGGTCTGAAGAAATCGGCGATGGTCGATCGGCACGGGAGTCTCCAGCGGCGGGAGAAAGTCCCCCTCAATAAACCCTCGCAGGGACTCGGCTCAGGACCATCAGCCGACGGCTCAAATCAGGGGATCGAAAAAGGCATGGGGACGCAGGGATTTGAACCCTGATCGACGGGTTTCTCCCACGCGGGGAGCGACCCACGCGTGTTCTGCGAACCATGGGTCAGCGCTCCAGTCTGTCATCACCGGAATCAGCAAACCCGTTCGCCATCAAGCCCATGACTGGAGCCCGTAATTCTACCAGGCTAAACTACGTCCCCATGGGACTCGCGGGTCGCGCAACAGCGGCGGGGATATCTAACTTTGCGTCGCGGGTCGAACCGCCCGCGGACTACGCGCCACCGAAGTGGTCCAAAGTTCTTGCGCGAGTGCAAATGCGAGGACGCCCTCGATGATTTTCGAAACGAGTCCCACCGGGCCAAATACGTACTGCTGGCTTATGAACGGGAAGACGACGAGCCGCGAGGCGATGTACAATCCGATCAAACCGAGTGCCGCGAGGAGCCACGCCCAGACGATCGGCCGCGAGGCGCGCATGATCGTGAAACCGCCGATGAACTCCAGCGGAGCGAGGACGAGGAAGAACGCCACGATGATCGACTCAACGTGCTCCCCAATCGCCACGATGTGGATCGCGCCGTCCGCAAACAGGAGGAACGTCGCGAGGATGCGACGACCGCGGACCCGGTCCCACAAGACTTCGGGATGATCGATTGCGTATCCGAAGAACAAGAGGCCCAGACCCCATGGGACCGCCGACAGACGAACGAGGTCCGTCGCGCCGAGGTAGCTGGGCGTGCCCAGCCCACTCGTCAGGACAATCTCGGCCTCGAACGCGCCGGTCACGAAAAGAATCCCGAGTCCCGCCAAGATGAAGGCGAGGCCGGAAGTGTACCGCTCCGCGCCCATGCGACGGCGTATCACGGGGCGCCGCCAAGTACCTTTGCCGAAATCGACCGCTCACCGCTGCCGCATCTTCTGTTCGCGCTTTCGGCGGCGCATCCGCTTCTTGCGCCACTTCCAGCGCATCTTTCCGCGCTTCTTCCAGGCCCGCGAAGAGCGTTTCACCGGGTCGCCGGGCGGCGCGTAACCTCCTGCCGAATAAGTAGTTTCCCGTTTCGCTCCCTGGAGGTCACGTTGGCTTATTGGCAATCGGCGAACAGTTCGGGGTGAGACCCCGT
>VBMB01000013.1 GCA_005878525.1 Methanobacteriota archaeon | reverse complement strand
CGCGTTTTTGGGACGAGTTCGCGGAACTGGTCGAGCCGACGTTGCTCGCCCCGCCCGTGTCCCTCGCGGACCTCGCATCGTTCGTCCGCACTCCGGAGGCGGAAGACTTCCTTCGACGGATCATCTTCGCGTCCATCGCGGACATGCTCGACGAGTTCTTCGAGTCCGACGAGGTGAAGGCGTCGCTCGCCACGAGCGCGGTCGCCGGGACGATGGCGGGGCCTCGGACCCCCGGGACTGCGTTCGTTTTGGGTCACCATACCCTCGGGAACATCGGAGGCGTGAAAGGTGTCTGGGGTTGGTCTCGCGGGGGGATGGGAGGCATCTCCGAGGCGATTGCGCGTGCCGCCCGCCACTACGGGGCCCAGATTCGAACGAACGCCGATGTCGCACGGATCCTCACGCGGGACGGACGAGCGGTCGGGGTCACATTGACCGACGGGACGCAAGTGGATGCGCGCGCGGTCCTCAGCAACGCGGATCCGAAACGGACCTTCCTCCGCCTCATGCGCGCGGAGGACTTGCCCGGGGACTTCGTGCGCGCGATCTCGCGAATCCGTTTTGAATCCTCTTCGTTCAAGCTGAATCTCGCGCTCCGCGAGCTCCCGGACTTTCGTGCCGTTCCCGGCGCCACGGCTCAGCCGCATCACAAGACGATCATCGACCTCGCGCCCTCGATGGACTACCTCGAGCGGGCCTACGACGACGCGAAGCGGGGCCGCCCGTCGCGAGAGCCGTTCCTGGAGTTCGTGATCGAGTCGGCGAACGACCCGACGGTCGCACCGCCCGGGATGCATACCCTGACGGTCTCCGCGAAGTTCGCGCCGTTCGATCTCGCGACCGGATCTTGGGACACCGAGGCGAGGGTGTTTGCGGACCGGATCGTCGAGCTCCTCGAGCAGTACGCGCCGAACATCCGCCGGGCGGTCGTGGCAATGCACTGGCGCTCTCCGCTCACGATGGAACAGGAGTATGGCCTCACGCGGGGCGACGTTTTCCACGGTGCCATCTTGCCGTACCAGATGTTCTCGTTCCGACCGGTCCCTGGGTGGTCCTCTTACCGCACGCCCGTCCGCGGACTGTACCTGTGCGGAGCCGGAGCGCATCCGGGTGGCGGAGTGATGGGAGCGGCCGGCCACAACGCCGCGATGGCGGTCCTCGAGGACTGGTCCGAACTCCGGTCCGCGTGAGTCAGGCCTTGCGAGCCTGGTCCTCGTACGAATTCAGGAATCCGGAACTCCCGCCTTCGAGGAAGTTCTTCAGGCAAACGAAGAGTTCAGACCAGCGCCCGCGTTGTCGCCGGATGTCCTCTGCGTCTCCCTCGGCGAATCCTACAAGGGAGAAATAAATCGCGGTGCCGCTCGCCTTCTCCTCGAAGTCGAACTTGATCACGAAACTGGAAGTGCGCCGGGACCAACGGAGCGCGATGTGCTGGTCGGTCTTCCACTCCGTCACATGGATGGCCCCGGCATCCCAGCCGAATGCATAGGTCCCGCCGGGCCGCGGTTCCACCGTTGTGATGCCGCGAGGCAGCCCGCCCGTGGACCAATGGTCGAGCTGGGCCGGATCGGCGAACGCGCCGAACACCGCCGACGGCTTCGCTTCGATCAGGACGGTCAGGCGCAGCTCGGGACCGGTCACAGGGGAATGGTCTGGCCGCACGCTGTCCGTCCGACCCTCCGCGATGGACTTCAGGTTTCCCAGGCACATTCGCCACGCGTCTTGGACGCTCCCAGACGTCGTGTCCTCGAACGGGACTCCCAGATGCCGCACCCGAAGATGAGCCGTGTCGCTCGGTGCATCCTCAAGGTCGTATGACACGCGCGTCTTCGACGATCGGATCGGCCACGTGAACGCAAACCGCCGCAGCACCTCACCCTCCTCGATGGTCGTGTCCCATGATCGCTGCTCGGGCAGAATGATGCAGGTCTCGCCGCCAAACTTGAACGCACCGCCGACTTTCGGATCAATCCGGCACCAACCGCAGAACCATCGCGAGAGGTGCTCAATCCGCAGCAGTCGCTCAAAAACGACCGGTCTCGGCGCGCCGATGCGCATCTTGAAATCGTAGTCGAAGGTCATCGCGGCCGCCGGCGTTGCTCCATGGGAGACTGAATCCTGCGAAACACATAAACTCGCGGGAAGACCGGCGATCCCGGAATCCGATTCACCCGGGTCGGTGGCGGCTCCCTTGACGTCTGCGAGTCCGGCGGGGTCGGCGCCGTCCGTGCGTTGCATCACCGGACTCTTTCATCCGTTTCGCGATGTACTTCTCGAAATCGTGGACTTGGGACTCCTGAGCGCTGAATCGGCCGCCCTTCCACGATCGCGAGTGGGTGCCTTTCTGAGTTCGTTCGCACACGGACCAGTCCTGGCGATTGATCAGGTCCCAGAGGTCGACCGCGTCGCTCGGGTCAAAGTCTGGCTGCTTCATCACGTCCGCATCGAAGTACCAATCGCATTCAATCACCGTGTGGGTCGGGCTTCGGGGCCAGAGTCGATGGACCATGAGATAATCCGGGTGCAGGCTGAAGAACATGTGCGGGAAGACGAAGTAATAGTCGACGCGGTGCCGGTCTTCCTCCGTCATGCCCTTCAGCGGCGGCCGCTTCGTGTAGCCGGACCACACCATCGACGTGTAGTCCTTCGAGAACTCCATGAAGCCGCCGTTGAAATTGCGGGCTCGCGGCTCCCGCGTGAGATATGCCGTGTAGGCCCCGGACGTGTAGTGCGTGATCCGGTTCAAGTCCGGGTGAATCGGGGCGCAGTGGTAGCACTCGGAGTAGTTCTCCCCGAGGATTTTCCAATTCGCTTCGACCTCGTAGCTCTTTCGGGCCCCAAGGCGGAGATCCTCGAACGCGAATCGGCGAAACCGGGAGAAGAACTCCCCCATTTCTTCGGGCAGGTCTGATGCCCGATCGTCCAGATTCGCCCAAACGAATCCGCCCCACGTGCCGATCCGGAACGAGCGAAGGCCGTACTCCTCCCTCCGGAAATCCGCAAGCGGCTCCGTATGGGGAGCCCCGACGAGCTTTCCTTCGACCGAATAGGTCCATGCGTGGTACGGACAGACGAGGGATCCGAGCTTCTGTCCTTCGGCAACGCCGACGATGCGCGTCCCACGGTGCCGGCACACGTTGTAGAATCCGCGGACCTCGCGATCTTCCCCGCGAATGAATAGAAGCGACTCGTCTCCGATTTCCCGCACGAAAAAATCTCCCGGGTTCGGGATTTGATCCGAGCGACCGACGTTCAGCCAGCTGCGGAAATAGAACCGCTCGAGTTCTTCATGGAACGTCGCCTCGTCCCAGAAGGATTTCCCCGTCAACAGGGTCGAGGCCGAGAGATGTTCTCCGGGTTCGACGTGCACACCCCCTTTCGGAATCTCGGTCTTCTCCATCGGTTTCGAGGCCGGTACTCCGAAGATTCATTTGGCGTTTTCGCTGCGAATGACTACACCGCGGTAGCTCGAAGCCGTCATCGCGTGATGGCGCTCGTCGAGTCGTTCAACCCGAGCGCTTGCGCTCGCGCTGAGATCGCCGGCCTTTCCGCCCACCGTGGCGGAAGCGCTTCTCCTTGGGTCGCGAATCCTTCGGAGGCCGTTCCTTCCGTTTCTTCACACCTCTTGAATCGCGGTGGTCGCAAAAACAGTTGTTGTTCAACTCACTTGAACCGAGGTCTTCCGTCGTTGTGAATGGCCTATTTCGTGATAGCGCACGTCGGTTTCCTTATCAAGAATGACGGATTACCGGCCGCGTTGCGGGAGAGGAAGAGCCCGACGAATGCCAGCGAAACCGTTCGTTCCGCCGGACCGGGTGCCGCACTCACAAAGCGTCCGGTAGGGCTGGCCATCAAGATTCGCTTCGGGCGGGGTCTATGGAAGTCGCTCCATCGGATGGCCGACGGCTGGCCGTGCGCCCGCTGCCGACCCCAGATGACCGTCTGGATGCAAGGGCTCCACGACGCCATCAACGTGCGTCTCGGCAAGCCGCCGTTTCGCCCGGACTCGTACGCGCGGTACGCATCCGGGTCGCTTGAGCGCGGGTTTCATCCTGGCTGCCTCGGATGCCGAATCGCGCGGGCAGGATCCCGATTTCTCGCCCGGGCCCCGCGACCCCAAATCTGGACACGCTGACGACACTTGGATTCGGGGTCCCAATGGCTGACCGGAGAACGCGCCTTGAGGATGCGCCGTCGGACTCAATTCGGAGAACGAGTCAGGAAGGATTAAGTCCCAAAGGATGGAAGCTCAGCATTGCTGCTCGGAAGGCCACGATGCCCGAACCCTATCAGCTCAAATCGAAAATCTGCCTCGTCGGGGAACGAGGCGTCGGGAAGTCCTCCCTCATTCGACGGTACGTCCTCGACCAGTTCGACGACAAATACGTCCGCACGCTTGGGGCAAAGGTCGAGAAGAAGACGATGCGCATCGAGGTACCGGAGCGGCACGCGCAGGTCGACATCAACATGGCGATATGGGACATCATCGGACACGTCGGGTTCCGGCAGTTGCTCGGCGACTCGTTCTTCAACGGGGCGCAAGGAATTCTCGCGGTGGCCGACTTGACGCGACGCGAGACCCTCCCGGTCCTCACCGGTTGGGTCGAAGCTGTCGAAAGCGTCGCAGGGAAGGTCCCCGTGGTCCTCGTTGCGAACAAGGCCGATCTGACCGCAGAGGCGCAGTTCGGCGCCGCCGAGCTCGCGGAGATGGCCGACACGTTCGACTGCACGTATGTCCTCACGTCCGCGAAAAACGGCCAGAATGTGGAGGATGCGTTCCTCCGTCTCGCAATCCATATCGCGAAGGCGCGCTTGCCCGGCAATCAGGTCCCCGTGGCGAAGCCTTCATAAGCCCCCGGCGGTTCGCCGCGGTGATGGCCCGCTTTCCGGAGGCCGAGCGCCGCCGCCTGCACAAGATGATCTGCATGCAGTGCTACGCTCGGAACGCGATGCGCGCGACCCGGTGTCGCAAGTGCGGCAGCAAGGAGCTGCGCCCGAAGGCTAAAGAGGCACGGAAGGAGTAGGCGCCCGCCCCGGAGTCCGGCCCGCGAGAGGGCTCCATTCTAGGGTCGAAGGACCAGAGGTTCAATGCTCATGGCACCTGATCAAGTGGTCCGAGTCGACGAACTCTCCAGGCACTTCGGCGACAAGATCGCGGTGGATCGCGTATCGTTCGACATCGCGCGCTCCGAGGTGTTCGGCTTCCTCGGGCCAAACGGAGCCGGGAAGACGACGACGATCAAGATGCTCACGACGCTCCTCCCCTCGACTTCGGGTCGGGCGACCGTGCTCGGACATGACCTGAAGACCGAAGGTCGGAAGATCCGTGCGCAAATCGGCGTGGTCCAACAACAGGACAGCTTCGATCAGGGCCTGAACGTCGAGACGAGCATGGATCTGTACGGGCTCATCTGGAACGTCCCGAAGGCCGAACGCCGTCGCCGGATCGACGAGCTCATCGGCCATTTCGAGATGCAGGAGTTCCGGAAGATGCCGACCGTCGACCTCTCGGCGGGCCAACGGCGGAGGCTGCAGGTCGCGCGGGAGTTCATCCATGACATGGACCTGCTGTTCCTCGACGAGCCGACGGTGGGGTTGGATCCGATCGTGCGCCGGAGCGTGCTGGACTACCTGAAGGAACGCGTGCGTCAGGGCCTTACCATCTTCTTCACGACCCACATCCTGGAAGAGGCGGAGTACCTCTGCAACCGGATCGCGGTCATCAACCAGGGCCGGATCGTGCAAATCGACACTCCGGAAAACCTGAAGCGGCGGTTCGGGAGCGCGAAGGCGGTCGAGTTCAAGCTACTTCAAGGGACTTCGTCAGAAATGGCCTCGGCACTGTCCTCCTCTGCCTCCGTCAGCCGATTCGGCCGGGATGAAGGCTCAGGCGCCTACCGGGTCACAACGACACGGCCGGAGTCTGTGATCCCCGAAATCTACCGCCTCGCGGACCGACTCAACCTGACCGTGTCGTCCATCTACATTTCGGAGACAACCCTCGAGGACGCGTTCATCAACCTCGTGACCGAGGACGAGAAGGCGGTCGCGAACGGAGGTCGAGCATCGTGAACATCTACCTCCGCTTGGTCTATCGAAACATCCGGGCGAACCTGGACCGGGCATCGCTCTTCTTCGAGCTGATTTTCCCGTTGTTCTTCATCTTCGTCCAGGGATTCGGGCTGAACGGAATCGTCCCACCGTTCGATGTCGGGAACGGACGGGTGATCAGCTACTCCCTTTTCCTTGCGGCGGGCGCTGTGACGCTGACCGTCATCAACGGGGGCACCAACGCGGGAACGCAGCTCTGGTTTGACCGGAAGAACGGAATGTTCGAGCAGCTCTTGATGGGGCCCTTCACCCGCGCCCAGTACATCCTAAGCATCATCTTCGCGACGCTGATCATCGGGGTCGCCGGCTCCCTGCTCGTGTTTGGCTTCGCGTTTCCGGTGTTGGGCGCAAGCTTCGCCCCGACCTGGGAAGGCGCGCTCCTGATCGCGGGGGCGCTGTTCCTCGGGACGATGTTCTTTGGCGCGTTCGCCATCGCCCTTTCCGTCGTCCTGAAGTCGTCCGAGACGTTCCAGATCGTGTCGACCTTCGCGTTCTTCATCTTCCTCTTCACCTCTTCCGTGTTCTTCCCCGCGAGTGCGGCGCCTTCGGCAATACAAGCGGCAAGCCTCGCCAACCCGTTGACGTACACGACGGACATCTTCCGTGCCGGCTTGTTCAATGCAGTGACGCCCACGGTGTCGCTGGAACTCGGCGTTCTGGCCATCGAGGCCGTAGCGATGTTCGTCATTGCCGTCTTCGCATTCCGTCGGATCCGGGTTTGAACGGCGGGCCTCACTTTCGCCCACCTCCGGAGCCCATGTCTTAATAGCTCTCGCGTGCATCCTGTGAATCCCTCAAGGGGGACGGAGAACATGGCTCAAAAGCCGAACAGCTTTGTGCACGTGGAAATTCATTCGAACGCGCCGGAAAAAACGAAATCGTTTCTGAGAGACGTATTCGATTGGAAGTGGCAGGATATGCCGGAGATGAACTACTCGATGTTCGAGGCCCCGAGCGCACCCGGTGGCGGTCTTCAGAAGGCCGAGAACCTCCCCGCGGGCGTCCTCGACTACATCCTATGCGAAGACATCGATGGCACGCTCAAGAAGATCCAGTCCTCGGGAGGCGCGGTCGTGATGCCGAAGGCCGAGATCCCGGGAATGGGCTGGTTCGCGGTCTTTCAGGACCCGACCGGAATTACGCTGGCCTTGTACGAGAACGCCCCCCAGCCGCGGGCCGCCCGTGCCCAGCGCCGTGCGCGACGCGCGACGAAGTCGGCCAAGAAGTCCGCCACGAAGGGCCGAAAGCGCGGCCGTCGCTCCCGCTGATCCGCTGGCGACTGTCTCCCATCAATCGGGCGCCCCGTGGACCGGGATTACCGCGCCCGTAACGTTCCGCGCTTCATCAGAACAGAGGAACGTGACGACCTCGGCGATATCCTGAGGCGTTCCATTCCTTCGGGACGCCCATAGGCCTCGATGATGGACCGCATCGAGCGCTTGACGGAAGGTGAAGTACGGGATGTACCCCGGGGCCACCGCGTTGATCGTGATTCCCCGGCCGATCTCGACCTCCGAGAGGATGCGAGTGAGGCCGTGGCGGGCGATCTTCCCGACCGTGTAGTCGAACGGCGGTTCCGTAAACTCCTCGGATCGCTCCATCCCGATGTTCACCACCCGCCCCCATCGTCTCCGTCTCATGTGAGGGAGCGCCGCCCGGATCGTATGGAACATACCGTCGATCTCCGCCCGGAGCACACCCTGCCATGCCGCGTCGTCAACTTTCGTGATGTCCTGCCGCGGATCCCACGATCCACCGGCATTGTTCACGAGGATGTCAACGGGACCGAGTTCCTGTTCCGCCCGGGTGAACATCTTCCGCACTTCGTCCCCTTTCGCGGTGTCGGCTCGCGCCACGATGGCACGGGTGCCGAGCCCTGCGATCGCCTTCACAAGGCGGCGGTTGTTCGTGGCCGAGGTCCGCCGGTTCGTCCCATGGTTCAGGACGACGTCCGCGCCCTCGCGCGCCAAGGTGAGCGCGATACTCCTCCCCATGCCCTCGCCCGTGCTCCCCGTGACCAGCGCGACGCGGCCCCTTAGCGACCCGGACATGCGGCGAGAACCGCATCCGGTCAATAACTGTATTGAGGCAGACCCTCACGAAGAGTTGTCCGGTCGACGGCGCCCCGGCGGGCCGAAATTTCGCATAAGTGATTTTCGTCCCATACTCTTTATCGCACGAGAGGGCCACGGCTTGCTCGATGGGCTGGATCACGCGGCGAATCGCAGGTTCCGTCACGTTCGTCATCGTGAGCGCGATTCTGACCGCGTGGGCAATCGCCACGGGCCACCTATCCGGCTCGCCAACATTGAGCACCGCGTGGGGAGCCGGGATTCTGGGTATTGCCTTCCTCGTCTCGCTCGCGGTCACGCACCGGATGAAGGTCCGAGATCAGATTCGAAAAGCGTGGGAAGATAACGCGCGGGCCTGGCAAGAGTACTGGGCGCGGGCCTACGCCGCGCAGAGTCGTCGCCGATGACGGAAAGGCTCATGGGCCGCGGTCGCGTCCCGGCCGCGGATGTTCTTCGAGCAGCGTCTGATCGGTTCGATGGCGAACTTCGGATACGTGTTCGGGGATCCCGCGACCAAAGCCGCGGCCGTGATCGATCCCAGCTTTGATGCGCGGGTCCTTCAGAAGGCCGCCGCAGAGAACGGCTACGCGATCGGACTCATCTTCAACACGCACCACCACGTCGATCACGTCTTCGACAACGAGCGGCTCGCGAATGAGTCCGGCGGGAAGGTCGCGGCGCACCGCCTCAGCAACGTCCGGAAGGACCTCGTCCTTGACGACGGTCAGATTGTCGATGTCGGCGGGCTCAAGGTGAAAGTCGTCCACACCCCGGGCCACTCGCCCGACTCCTGCTGTTTCATCGTCTCGGGGCGGGTCTTCACGGGCGACTGCCTCTTTGTCGGGGACTGCGGCCGGGTGGACCTACCCGGATCGAGCGTCGAGGACATGTACGACTCTCTGTTCAACAAGGTCCGGAAGATGGACGACGACCTGGTCGTGTGCCCCGGCCACCATTACGGCAAGACGCCGCAGTCGACGATCGGCGAGGAAAAGCGGACGAACTTCACGCTGCGGCCGAGGAGCCTCGCGGAATTCACCCGCTTCATGGCCTCGCCCTAACCGGTGGCGATGTCGGCGACGACCGCGACCGGCTTCGGTTTGCGCTTGCGCGCCACCTTCTTGGGTCCGCCCTTCCCTTTCTTGCGTCCTTTGCCCTCCTTCGCCGGGCACTTCATGTTCAGACAGAGGACCCAGGGCGGCCGGCCGCGCATGATGACTTTGATGACCGGATGCCCGCACGCGTTGCACCGCTCGTCCGTCGGGACGATGAGCCCGCGCTGGGGGAGCGGATAGGAGTTGTCGCAGGCCGGGTATTTCGAGCAGCCCACGAACCGCTTCCCGTACGTCCCGTGGCGGATCATCAACTCGCCGTCTCCGCACTTTTCGCAGCGGCCGATGAAGTTCTTCTCGCGGACCGATGGACAGTCGGAGGCGACGCAATAGCTCGTCGTGCGCCCGCGATCCGTGTGCTTGATCATCGGCGCGCCGCATTCGGGGCAGTTCTCCTCCGCGCTTTGGATGATTCCGATCTGCGGCAGGGGATGGGTGTTCCGGCATGCGGGATATCGGTCGCACCCGAGGAAGCGGCTGCCTCGCCGGGATCGGATCACCGTGAGGTTCCCTTCCTTGCAGACGTTGCACTTGCCGATGTAGTTCTGTTCCCGCAACGCCGCCTCGATTTCCTGCCCGATCGCCTCGCGGTTCGCCTCGAGCGTCTCGAGGACCTCGCTGAGCATTTGTTGGGATTCCCGGACGACGTCTTCGCGCGCGCGGACGCCGGTCGCGATTCCCTCCATGTCGGCTTCGAGGTGCGCCGTCATCTCCGGTTGGGTGATTCGCTCCGCGTGATCCTCCAACGCCTCGATGACCGCCCGCCCACTCGTCGTGGGCCGGGGGTATTTGCCCTCGATGAACTTGCGGTCGTAGAGCTTCTTGAGGATCTCGTGTCGCGTGGATTTTGTCCCCAGGCCGAGGCGCTCCATCTCTTGGATGAGGGACCCTTC
>VBMB01000012.1 GCA_005878525.1 Methanobacteriota archaeon | reverse complement strand
TTTAGGCTCAGGATGTCCAGAGTGGCCATCGTGAGCCCCGCGCCGTTCGCGATGACGCCGATGTCCCCCTCGAGTTGGATGAACGTGATCCCCTTGTCGTGGGCCTCTTGCTCGAGGGGGGTGCGGTCCTGGTCCAAGTTCGCGTATTCCGCATGACGATACTCCGCGCTGTCGTCGATGACGAGCTTGGCGTCTCCCGCGACCACGCGCCCGTCCTTCGTACCGACGAGCGGATTGATCTCGACGAGTTCCGCATCTTCCTTCCGGAACAAGTCATAGGCGTTCCGGACGACGGATGCGAACTGTTCGCCGACTTCTTTGGGAAGCGCTAGCTGTTTCAGTAGACTCCGGAGGACGTACGGCTGGATCCCGACCACCGCCGGGATGTGCTCCATATAGATCTGTTCGCGCGGGACCTCTTCGATATCGATCCCGCCCTTCGCGCTCGCCATGAGGAGCGGCTCTCGGGCCGATCGATCGATGGTAAGGCTGAGGTACAGCTCCCGTCCGATGTCCAGCCGCTCCTCGAGGTACACCTCTTTCACACGATAGCCGTGGATGTCCATGCCGAGGATCTGCCCGGCGACCGAGCGGGCTTCGTCCAGCGTCTCCGCGGGCTTGATTCCGCCGGCCTTTCCGCGTCCGCCGACGAGGACCTGGGCCTTCACCATGCAGGGGAGCGGCGGATCGACGATGCCGTCCGGTCTCGATGCGATGGCCCCCCGCGGAATCGGGATGCCATAGCGGGCGAAGATCTCTTTCGCCTTATATTCGAGGAACTTCACGCGGACCGGAGCCGCCGATGGGTGGACGACCTATATCTTTTGTGATAGCACGTGAGCCGTCTCGATCGGCGTACCCGTCGTCATCACGAGGTCCCGGAACGCCTTCATGATCTTCTTCGTCGTCGGTCCGGGCTTGCCATCTCCGATGATCCGGCCGTCCAGTTCGACGACCGGCCCGATCTCAGCGGCGGTCCCACTGATGAACGCCTCGTCCGACGACCAGACGTCGTACAGCGTGAAGAGCCGTTCCTCCGCCTTCAAGCCGAGCTGCGGGACGATCTCGAGGACGGTCTCCCGCGTGACCCCGGGGAGGTTCGTGGAGGTCCATGGGGTGACGATCGTCGAGTTGCGGACGATGAAGAAGTTCTCCGCGGTTGCCTCGGACACATACCCGTGGATGTCGAGCATCAAGGCCTCGTCCGCGCCGTACTGGTTCGCCTCGACGCGGGCCATGATGTTGTTCAGGTAATTCAGCGACTTGATCGAAGGGCTCAGGCTCTGGGGCGGCACGCGACGATACGACGAGGTCACCACTTTCAAGCCCCGCTCGTACACCTTGCCGTACAGAGAGATGCCCGGCTGCGCAATCACGACCACGCTCGGTCCGCTCTTGCACTTCCGCGGATCGAGTCCGAGATCCCCCTTGCCCCTTGTGATGACCGGCCGGATGTATCCTTCGCGGATGTCGTTCCGCCGGCACGTCTCGAGGATGATGTTTCCCATCTCCTCCTTCGTGTGCGGGATCTTCAGGTCGATGGCCTTGGCCGAGTGATACAGCCGGTCGAGGTGGCGGTCCAGCTTGAAGACTCGGCCGTTGTAGGCGCGGATCCCTTCGAAAACGCCGTCGCCGTAGAGGAGGCCATGGTCGAACACACTGACCTTCGCCTCGGACTGCGGGTAGAACTTGCCGTCGACGTAGACACTTAGCTCCATGCTGGAGACCCCGACCGCGTGATGTATCACTGCTTTCGCTAAAAGACTTTGTTCCGTGTTTCCTCAAAATGCATCCTAACGAAACTTCTCTCCGGTGAGACGCTCGAAAGTACTGACATACAGATTGCTCACCTGCTTCGCCACGTCGGCCGGAAGCGGCGGTATGTCGGGCTCCGGCTTGCCCGCCGTCCGCGCGTCCATGAGGGCCTGGTGGTATCCGATCTTGCGGTAATACTGACGCACGAATTCCTTGCTCAGCTCGATCTGCTGCCCCGTCTCGTACGCCTCGAGATCCCAGAACCGGTCCTCATCCGCGGTGCCGAATGTGTCCACGAGCATCAGGCGCCGCTCGTCGTCCATCGCGAACTCCTTCTTGCCGTCCACATGGATCAAGCCGCGTTTCCGGACTTCCGTGTTGAGTCGTTCATCGATCTGGAGGACCGTCCGAACGAGATCGTCGAACTCCACCCGGCTCAGCTTCGAGATCTTCAACGCCTCATCTTCCGTGAGCTCGCGGTCCACTTTCTCCAACTTCGTCGTCACCTCGACAAACGGCCGCGGAAGAGGTTCTCCGTACATCGGCGCATGACCTCGCGGAAACCCGACCGACTCCGGTCGGATTGTTCCTGCTTGGATCCGATCGTGGAACGAACCGGCCACGTAGTATCTGGCGATGACCTCGAGCGGGATAAGGAAGTTGCGGGTGGACGGCGTGATGCGATCGTACTCCGGGATGACCTGGACGCGGCGCACCCGCATCCGGTTTCCGTCGATGACCTTCAGAAAGAATGAGCGTCGGGATCACTTTGTCGAACACGCTGATCTGGTCCGTGAAGACGAACTCGAGTTCGTCCTCAGAGACCTCGTAGACCTCCTTCACCTTGCCTTTTCGGAGGAACCGCATGACGCCTCCCGCCCGCCTTCAGGAGATGAGCGACACCACTTAGGGGTTTGGGTGAACCGCCGACGGCGGCTCAGAAGGATCGTGGTGCGGAAGAATCAGGTGTGTGATGATGGGACGCCGTCGCAAGTCATCTTGCGCGTCCGCTTAGGGTCGCAGGGGGCGCTGATATTCGATTTGCTCCTCGACCTCGCGCGCGAGCTCGGGGCCGAAGTGTTTCTCGAGGAGATGGAGTCCGAGATCGATGGAGGCCGTGACACCCCCTGCGGTGGTCACCAGGCCGTCTTCTACGACCCGCGCCTCGACGATGTCCGCGACCGCCCCGAGTTCGTCCCGCGCGCTTTGGTGTGTGGTCGCCTTCCGCCCCGCGAGGAGCCCCGCGGCACTGAGGATGAGCGCGCCCGTGCACACACTGGCAATCGGCTTCTCCGTTCCGAAGTCGAGGAGCCGCTTCAGGAACTCCGAATCTTGAACGACTTCCTTGCGCCCGGCTCCTCCCGGGACGATCACAAGATCGAGGTCGGAAAGCTCGTGGTGGACCTCGTGGGCAAGGAACTTCATTCCCAATGCGCCCGTGATCTGTTCCTTCATGGCGCGAAAGCGGACCGTGAGGTCGAGTTTCGGATGGATTTGCTTCGCTTTCGCGAGGACCTCGTACACCCCAACCGCGTCGAGCTCCTCGACGCCGTCGAAGACCAGGATGCCGACCCGCACAGTAGCGGCGTGAGCGTCTCCTGACTTAATCGTTCCGCTCCGAATGGCGGCCGGCACATCTCAGGTTCATCGAGCTAGAACACCTCCATGTCCCCGTGGACTTCGAGTCCCTGCTCCGTGATATTGTACGGCTTCACGGACCGCGGATGTTTGAGGCGCCGCATCTTGATCACCTGCATGACCAGCTGGACCTCGCCGTTGTCCCGCTCGTTGAACCGCAGCCCGATGACGCCGTCGGAGACGTACTCGACGAGACCGTCCCGCGAAGACCGGGGGTTGTCGTCCTTCACCTCGGCCGTGAAGATGCATGTGGCGTCCGTCGACTTGAGCTGTTTGCAGAGGGCGAACAGTTTCTCCCGGCGCTCTTTGTCGTCCGCGAAAAGCATGTTCAACAAGCTGATCGAGTCAATCGCCACCCGCGACGCGCCGCTTCGCTTGATGAAGTCCGGGAGCTCGGAGCGGATCCGCGTGACGGTCGTCTTCGCATCCGCGGGCTCGAGCTTGACGATGTGGAGTTTCTTCTCCTTAATGTACCTGGGCAAGTCCCATCCGAACGACGCGGCGTTCGCGATGACGGAGTCGGCGTCCTCTTCGAGGGAGATGAAGATGGCCTTCTCCCCGTTGATCAAACCCTGCATCAAGAACTGCAGCGCGAACGTCGTCTTCCCGGTCCCGAAGGAACCGAGGACCGTGATGATGTGCCCCGTCGGCACGCCGCGACCGAGCATCTCATCGAGGCCATCGATGCCCGTGAGCACGAATCCGCCCGGATGTCCGCTGTCCTCAGCGTCCGTCGCTGCCGGCGCTGCTTCCGTTTCGGCGATAGTCCCACCTCAGGAAATCCGTTCCATGTACACGACGACGAGGCCGTGATTTGACGAGACCATCGTGGGGAATCGGGCGATTTTGTCCCGCGGCAGATGTGGGAGCACGCCCGTGAACTTCTCGAGGTACATGTATCGCTGGCGCGTGCTCGACCGAGCCGACGTTCGCCACTCGAATACGAGGCAGCCGTCGGTGCTGTCCATCAGGAGCGATTCATGTCGCCGTTCGAGAATTCCCCGCGTGAGCATGAGGTATACCAGCCCGTTCCATCGCTTCGCGACCCGTTGGAGACCTTTGATCGTCGTCACGAGGTCCTTAATCTCGACGATGTCCGAAATCGCGAGGTCCGTGATGGAGTCGATGACGACCATCGAGTCATGTGCGTTCTCGTCGAGGAAGGTGACGAGCTCCTCCAAGATGTTCGTGGACGGCCGGTCGAATACGTCGTCCTCGTGCGTCCACGAGGCGGGCACCACACTGTGTCGGAAGTAGACGCTCGAGAAGTCCTTGAACACCGTGTGATCCCGGAAGGCGCGGTAGTAGTCCCCATTGAAGGAGGTCGCGAGCTCTTGCAAGATGATGTCTTTCGACCGGGAGAACGTCACGTAGCAGACCTGGGTGGGGAGGTCGGAATTGTCGCAGCGGTCTCCGAGGTAGTAGTGCCGCGCCTCGGGACGTTCGTTCACCAGGGCGGTCTTCGAGCCCGCCGTGTAGACATACTCCTGCATTCCCGCCCCGATGTCCCCCCAGAGGAGGATGGTGGATCCGCTCGGGAAACCGCCGTCGACGATGCTGTCCAAGTCCGCAATCCCGGTCGGAACCTTCCGGACCCGCACGCGCTCCAGCGGTTCCGGCAAAGCATCCACGCTCAGGTAGATGCTCTCACGAGGTAGAGCCATCCCAATCCGCTCACGAATCCGGCGCCGGACGTTAAAGCACTTTTGTAAATGGTATTGACTGCGAGTGCTTCCTCGATTGCGGCGTCGCGAATCGGTTGCGGATGCTTTCAATATTAATATTCATTACTCGATATTTATCGTCCTCGCGCGGGCGCGCGAATGGCACAGACCATTCGATCGAAATCCCGAGACCCAGGCAGATCGTTCGTCCTACTGAGGACGTCGGCGGCTTCTTGCTCCCCTCAGGTGTCTTTGTCAAGCCCTCATCCCGTCACGCGGCAGCAGGGCCTTGGGACGGCGCCTTCTGATTATCAGTTCCGGACAGCTATATCGGCACGTTGAAATGGCCCATCGGGCGTAGCGAGGCGGCCCGGAGGAACGATCGTGGTCGTGCGCAATCCACTGGCAGGCTTCGGCCTCACCATCTTGGGCACCCTGGGGCTTTCGTTCCTCGTAGGGATCCCGATCCTCTTCCTCCCACAGCGCGAGTTGACCTACTTCTACTTCCCGTTCGCCTTGTTCGGCGTCGGCGTGTTCTCCGGCCGAACGACCTTCCTCGGCTCCCTCGGGTTCATCGGCGGGCTCCTCGGGGGAATCGCGGGAGTCTGGCTCTTTCAGTTTCTCTTCCTGCCGGCCGGCTGGCCGATGTGGCCCGCGAGCTTGCAGGTCCTGATGACCCTCGGGTTCGGTGCGGCGTGCGGCCTCGGCGGCGCCGCATCGGGAAAACTCGGCCTCAAGCGGATCGAGCGCCTCACGGAGCGCGCCCCGAAGATGCGCCGGTGCCTGAAGTGCGGCGCAAAGGTCGGCATGTCCGCCCGCAAGTGTTGGTCGTGCCGGTCGTTCCTCCCGCCCACATAGACGGAGGCGAGTGGTGGCGGCAATCTGCGTGTTTAGGTGCGACTCGGCGCGACAAGCGAGATAGTTCTCGGACGATCACTCCTGGAATCGTCTCAGATCTTTTTCATTCGTCCGAGGATTGGCTCGTAGATGAGGCCCTTGTCGAGGAGGGAATTGATCGATTCTTCCAGGGCGTCTTTGGCGACGCTCTTGGAGGTGGCGGCTTCGAGGATGCCTTCCCACGGCGCGCCTTTGCCATCCTTGTCGAGCGTCGCAATGATTTCGAGGACTCTCAACTCCGTCTCGTCCGGCTCGCTGGGGGCCTCCTCTTTCGCCGCGGGCGCGGGGGACACCGCCGCGTCGCCCGGATCCGCGGGCTCCCGGTACTCCGGCAACAGGTAGCGCAATCCTTCCGCGAGCATCGCCGTGTAGCGGGACAGATCCACGGTCCCGTAGTGGTTCACGGCCTGTACGATTCCGTCGGCGATCGCCTCCTTCACGCCGATCTTGGCGAGGCCCTCCTTCGTGAGGGGGTCCATCTTCAGGGCCTCCCCCATGATGTCCAGGCGCTTCCGGAGGGACCGACAGGCCTCGAGGATCCAGTAGTCCCGGACCGTCTCGTCGACCGCCTTGATTCGCTCGGGCCGGATCGACGTGAACACGCTGCCCGCCTCGGGCGAGTAGACGCGGCTCTTGCCGACGATCGCGCCGAAGACGGGCGGCTTGAGCTTCGAGAGTGTCGCCGCCGCCTCGGGCTGGTACTGGCCCGCGTAGATGCGGAACGTGCCGGTCGGGTCGGAGACGCGGGCGCGCCACATCGGCTGGATATCCGTCCCGACGTTCTCGACGTCCGTGATCACGCCGACGACGAAGACGCGGTTCACCTTGGCGCCCAGGGGCGTGACGACGTAGGATGGGGCGCGCTCCCCGCCCCCGTCCATCTCGAGAGTCGCATCGTTGTACTCGGACGCGAAAAGCCGCCAGGCGACCTCGCGCATCACGCGGATCCCTCCAGTCCCTCGAGCATTTCGCGCGCTTCGGCTTGGACGTCCACCTTGAGCATCTTCGCGGACTCCACAATCATCATCAGCCCGTAGTCGTCGGACGTGACGTTCCCTCGCACCTCGATCGGTTGGGCCACGAGGACGTCCGCGAGTTCGTCCCGCACGATGTCGGTCGACATCGCTTCCTTCGCGGCGGCGATGCATGCGTCGAGTGTCTTGTCCAAGAGCGCCTCGGTGAGTTCGCGGTCGAAGACCGCCGTCACGGCGCCGGAGCCGTCGTCCAGGACCGCCTTCACGCGTAGGTCTGGTTCGCCTTTGACCTCGCCGTGGAGCCGGCACGCGCCTTTCCGCAGGACCCGTCGGCACTCCGGGCACCGGTAGACGAGGCCCGAGCCCTCCCGCAGGTCGATCAGGATCCCTCGCACGGTGACGTCCGCGGCGCCACCGCGTTCCGCGAGATCCTCAATCCACATGCGCGGGCTCGCACTCAGCACGTTCGCGGAGGGAAGCAGGTCCGACTTGAGACGCGTGATCGTCGCGCGCTCGTCAAAGCTGATCTGCGGGATGCCCCGCCACGACTTGACGTAGGCGCCCTCGATCCGGAGGATCTCTTCGGCCTTCAGCTCAAAGTCCTTCCAGGCGCTGAACTGGGTCTTGCCGGTCTCATCGGCGAGGACGCCGGAGAAGACCGCTTTCGGATTGCCGTCGACCTCGACCTCCCTCCGCTCGACGGAGAGGATTCGGGCGGTCACCGCGACGTTCGAGGCTCCCTCCCGCAAGTCCACGACGCGGACCGGTGTCGGTTTGCCGACGTACGGCTGGCCCGGTCCGGACTTGAATTCGGGGAGCGCATCGGGGGCTTCTTTCCCGACCGCCGTACGCACGCCGAAGTTCACCTGGACCTGGCCGCGGTACTCCTTCGTGTACGCGTTCTGGACTCGGAGCACATCGCCCTTGGCCAGAGGCATCGGAAGCGGCTCCCACGCCGTGAAGGGCACGGTCGCGGTCGGATCGCCCAGGATGCCGGACAGGATCGTCTTCGTCTCTTGCCCCTGCGGGGTCACCTCCTTCTCGTACACCGCCACGACGCGGGCGAGGAGGTTCACGCTCTGCTCCCCGGGGACCAGTTCCCGAATCGTCTTGCTCACGCCCACCGCGAGGGTCGCGGGGTTCCCGCCGTGCTTCTTCACGATCGACCGTTTCGCGGTGTCCAAGGACACCCGGTAGACGTTCAGGTAGCTCGACAGCTCTCGTTCGATCTCTTGCTCGCTCACTTTGTTTCCGAGCGCCCGGTTGATGTCATGGACATGGGGCGCCAGTTCTTCTCTCACAGAAGTCACGTTCCCGAGGCGTGTCTGTTTCTCGCCTCGATAATATGCATGGGCCCGTGGTATAAAGGGGTTCGGCGAGGTGGCCGAAAGTACCGGGCGTACAAGGCCGCAAGGTTCATTCCGCCAGCGCCCTTCGAGAGGGCCGTGGACACCGACGAACTGCTCCGGGCGATCATTGAGTTCCTCCGGATATGGCGCGAGCAGTCTCCCTCGAAGGTCTCGACCTCCTGGGGTACGATCTACCGCGACGAACGATTCCCGTCGATCCACCAGGCGAACCTCGGCTGGGTGGCCTCTCTTCCGGACGAGGGTTCCGCGAAGATCTTGGCCGACCTCGCCTCGGCATTCCACGGCACGGCCGTCCGGCATCAGGCTCTCCTCTTTGAGGACGCAGCGGAAGCCCACGCGGTGCAAGAAGGCCTGGCCCGGCAAGGGTTCCGGCCGATGTCGGAGCTGGCCATGGCCAAAGTCGGGCTCCCCGCCTGTATCGTGAATCCGGAGGTCGAGATACGCCTCGCAGCGCAGGACGCGACCGCGGATGACTTCCGGATCTTGAAGATCGCCACCGAAGCGGCCATGGGCTACAGCCCGCAGGTGGTCGATCAGCTCTGGGGCTTCTGGCACGAGCGCTCACGGCGGGTCGGGATGCAGCCCTATGTGGCGTACCTGAACGGCATACCCGCCGGGACGATCAGCGTGTGGGCGCGGGGTCCCTTTGCCTGGATCGACGATGTCGCGACCCTCCCGGACTTCCGTCTCCGGGGAATTGCGCGGACAATGATTTTTGAGGCGTGCCGGCGAGCAGCCATGGCAGGTTGCGAATGGGTCCTGTTGACCGCGGACCTGTTCGACACGCCTAAGGAGATGTACCGGACGCTGGGATTCGAACCGGTAGGGGAAGTGCGAGGATTCCTGCACCCCGCTCCATGAGACATGACGCTTCACGGTGGGTACCGACTTTGGTAAAAACCGGACATCCGGCCGCTCGTGTGGTACATGGCAACTGCGTTACAATGGGATCACCTTCAGCGCTGTCACCTCTTACCGGTTCTACGTGACCTCTGATCTTGCTGCTCAGAAAAACGGCGGAGTAGCCGCGAGTTTCATGTTCAAGCGCGCCACAGAGGACAGCAGTGGCCTCGAGTGCGAATTCTATTCGAAGGAGACGTCTACGAACCTGGATCTGCGGCCCGAAATCTGGGTGACAATGAAAGCTTACACCTGATACGGACCTGAGCAACGGTCGGGTGCAGAGTGCACCTTGTCCTCGCCCCACCTGTTTCGGCACGCCAAATGTGAGCGCGGCGGATCGGTCCTAGGAAGCGATTCGGGAGTTCCAGAACGTTTATGCGCGGGACGATATTCGGTCGCGTGGATGCCCGTCGAGCGTGGCGAACTTTCCGTGCTCTTCGAAGCGTGCCTTGGGTTTTCGTTAGGTGGCATTGAGATTCCGGACAGCCGCAAGTTGATTTCGATCATGGCCGGGTCGCAAAAAAATCCGCAGCCAAAGGTACCCATCGTCGAGGAAGCAATGGCTCGCGCAGTCGAATCGGCTCCTTCACCGGTATTACACGCTTGGTTTTGGCCCGACGCGAAGCCATTCGCCGTGGCCCTGTCCCATGATGTCGATGAGGTGCGGTGGAGTTGGCGGCGCCGCCTACTGATGGCCGCAAAACACCCACATACAGTCCTACAGGAGAACGAGCGCTACTGGAACTTCGATCGGGTCCTCGCGCTGGAGCGCCGGTCCGGAGTGCGCTCATCGTGGTATTTCGTGGCGGATGGTCGGCACCCGCGTGATCCTCCGTATCGATTGACTGATGTCGCGAGCGTCATGGGTGAGCTTGAGAAACAAGGACAAGAGATTGGCCTGCATGCGTCTTACTTATCCTACGCGGATGCCGCCATGCTAAAGCGCGAGCGAGAGGCGATTGGGAAGGCGCTCGGTAGGCCGGTCCTGGGTGTTCGCCAACATTTCTTGAACTTTGATTCGAGCGTTACTTGGCGGATTCAGCGGGAGGCCGGCTTTGAGTATGACTCGACGCTCGCGTACAACGAGGTTTCGGGTTTCCGCGCTGGAATTTGTCATCCGTATCGGCCGCCGGGACACAACATCATGGAGATACCTCTTATCCTCATGGACGGGCAGCTATTCCTCTATGAACGCTTTTCTGTGCCGCAGGCGGTCGCGAACTGCGAACGGCTCTCGGAAGCCGTTGCGGCTAGAGGCGGTCTCCTCACGATGAACTGGCATCAGCATACCTACGATAGCTACTCGTTCCCGGGCTTTTGGGACGTCTACGAACACATGCTTGGGTGGCTCATGGCACGAGATCCCGCCTTCCTCACCGGGGAGGAAGTCTGGCAATGGTGGAACCTGCGCTCGTCGGTCCACATTGTGGAACAGGAACGCAAACGCGGCTCGGCAACATGGACCGTGAGCGCGCCCGATCGAGTGCCGGGCCTTGCCCTGCGTTTTCTCGGCCCGAAAGAGGCTGGGTTGCATGCCGACGCAGAAACCCGTGTAACAACTCGGGGGGACGACCACTTCATCGTGTTCCGCGAACTACCCGCAGACGAGCCTGTCACGGTCGCATCGGAGTGGTGAGGTCGACGGCACGTCAACGTTTCTGGCAGCTCCTGGCAGCTGCAAGCCCGACCAATGGTTTGAAGAAATTCTTCCTTCGTCGATCCGGCGCCAGGATACGGGACCACGTCAGAATTCGGAGAGGCTCTTATGTCTTCGGCCGCGAGATCATTCTGGGGGAAGGCGTCGTCCTCGAACCGAACGTGCACATCGTGTGTGGGCATCTCGAGATGGGGACAGAGTGCAAGATTGACTCGGAAACCGTCGTGTACGGCGAGGGGTCCTTGATCATGGCGGACGGATCTTATGTCGGCCCGCGTGCTTGGATCGATTGCTCCGCCAGCGTCAGGTTAGGACGTGACACCGGCGTGGGCCCTGGAAGCATGATTTTTACGCATGGCGTCTGGCTGTCGTACTTGGAGGGGAACCCCCGAAAGCTCGAGGAGGTAACCTTGGGAGACAAGGTGTGGGTTCCTGCCGGTGTCACCGTTCTCCCGGGGGTGACAGTCGGAGATGAGGCGATGATCGGAGCCGGCTCTGTCGTGTCCAAGGATGGATCGAGGGTTTCGCCAGTCACGTTTTCTCGGCCCGATGGCAGCTCCGCAGCGGCCCGCCTCCCTGCCGGTACGTCTTCAGCACAAGAGGCAAACCGAAAACAGGGGTAGTATACTTTCCTGGAATTCTCACCCAAAAGGACGTCGCGGAGCTCCAGCGTGACCGCCGTAGCTTTCGGCGGTTAATCCTCGTCGCCCTGGGCGGAATTGACGCTGGCGCTCACGGAATGCTTCAGCGGACCGACTGGGTTTGCTGGTTCGACTTTGCAAACGCCCGCGCCCGGCGGCGCTGGGATCGCGACACGGTCGTTTTCCGTCAGTACCTCGGCAGCCATTGGGGGATGCGGTTCCGACTCGTTGACGGTGCGTGATGTGTGCGGAATCTGTGGCATTTACGATCCAAACGCCGCCATCGAGGAGTCCGCGCTCAAGCGGATGACGAACGTGCTCACCCATCGGGGACCAGACCGCGACGGATTTTATGTGCGACGAGGGATTGGGCTGGGGTATCGGCGGCTCAGCATCATCGACATTCCGACCGGCGACCAGCCGATATCGAACGAGGACGGCACGGTGTGGGTCGTCTTCAACGGCGAACTCTATAACTACAAGGCGCTGCGCGGCTTGCTCGAGCAAGAAGGCCATCGGTTTCGCACGCAATCAGACACGGAAGTGCTCGTCCACGCATATGAGGTATGGGGCCTGGACCTCCTCGCACAACTGAACGGGATGTTCGCATTCGCGCTCTGGGATGAGCGGAACCGTCGTCTGTTCCTCGCGCGCGACAGACTGGGGGTGAAACCGCTCTACTATCACGAAGTTGGAAGGCAGATCTCGTTTGCCTCCGAGCTGAAAGCACTGATCCTCGACGGGCGGCCGCCCTTCGACGTCGAAGCGATCGTAGACTACCTTTCTTTTGCGAATTGCTTCGGACGGAAAACGATGTTCCGAGGGATTCGACGCCTTTTGCCTGGCGAGTACCTCCTTGCCTCCGAACATGGCGCGGAGACGCACGTATACTGGGATCTAACCTTCGCGGAGCCGTCTGTAAAAGATGTAGATTCGGCAGTTCGGGGATACCTGACCCTACTCGAGGATTCCGTCGCTATGGAACTGATGTCGGACGTCCCGCTCGGCGCCCAGCTGAGCGGCGGCATGGACTCAAGCGCAGTGGTCGTCGTGGCCCGCAAGCACATGGATTCGTTCGACACGTTCTCTGTCCGGTTTCCGGAGGATGAGTTTGACGAGTCTCCGTACGCTCGTCGAGTTGCAGAACTCGTAGGGAGTCGCCATCATGAGGTGACTGCTCGTCCATCGGTCGTCCCATCACTGCTGCCTAGGATCCTCTATCATCTCGACGAGCCTCGCGCAGGTCCGGGCGTTATTCCTCAATGGCTTGTCGCCGAGTTGGCGAGCCGCCACGTCCGCGTGGTTCTCACCGGACACGGAGGCGACGAACTGTTCGCGGGGTATCCGAGCTATTATGCCGCATACGTTAACCAAGCGATACTCCACGGTGATGTTGGCTCGCTCTTCAAGGGAATCGGCGCCTTCGGTGCCCGGTTCCGGACGGAGGGCGTGCGCCGTATGCTGGGTCTGCCTGTGTACGCCCTTCTCTCCGAGGACTTGCGGCGGTACGGGCACGAGGCCGTCTTCCCACCCTCGGTCATCGAGAAGTTGCTCGCCCCCGCCCTGCTGCAGGAGAGCAGGGGGTACGATCCCCGGACGCACCTCGATGCCGTCCTCGCGCGTTGCGAGTCGGAGATACCCTTGTCTCGGCTCCAATATCTCGACGTGAAGACCTACCTGCCCTCCTTGCTTGACAACGAGGACCGCGTCAGCATGGCGTACTCCCTGGAATCGCGGGTGCCAATCCTTGACCACCGGATAGCGGCCTTCGCCGCAAAAATAAGCCCGGACCTACTCGTACGCGACTTCACCCTAAAGTTCGTCCCGCGTCGTGCGCTCCGAGAATACTTGCCCGCGGAAGTTATCGAACACCGGAAAATGGGGTTCCCGGTCCCCATTTCGGAGTGGCTTCGAAACGATCTGGCATCCTGGGTTTCCCGGGTCCTTGACGATGGAAAGATCAGAGAAACGGGCGTACTGAACGCAGACACCGTGCATCGGCTCGTCGACGCACACCTCTCGGGAAGGGCCGATTTCGGAGATCAGCTCTGGGTTCTCCTTAATTTAGAACTGTGGCTTCAAGGGTCGAAAGCAGGATGAGAAGGATACCAATACGGTGACATGACAGCATCGCCCCGGCCCCGAACTCTTCATAGCCGCCACTACCTTTCCGTCCTCGATGGACCTCGGGTTGCGGGGTAAGGTCGCCTTCGTCTCCGCCGCGAGCCAAGGCCTGGGCCGGGCCGCCGCACTCATGTTTGCAAGAGAGGGTTGTAAAGTCGCAATCTGCGCGCGGAACGCCGGTGCGCTCGAGGATACCGCGAAAGCCATCCGAAAGGAGACGAACGCAGAGGTCCTTGCCATTCCCGCAGACGTCTCTCGCGTTGATGGAGTGAAAGGCTTCGCGGATGGCGCGATTCGATCGTTCGGCGGCGTGGACATCTTGGTCCCAAACGCTGGTGGTCCACCGCCCGGCGGTTTCGAGACCCTGGCCGACGACCAATGGGCGAAAGGCTGGGAGTTGACGTTCCAGAGCACGGTCCGGCTCGTACGTGCGTGCCTGCCCTCGATGCGGGAGCGGGGTGGCGGAGCCGTCGTCGCAATCCTTTCCATGTCCGTGCGCCAGCCGATCGACAACCTCGTCCTCTCGAACTCGCTCCGCCTCGGGGTCGTTGGCGCCCTGAAGACCCTCGCACGAGAGGTCGCGAAAGACCGGATTCGCGTGAACGGCGTCGCCCCGGGGTGGATCGCGACGGACCGGACGATTCAGCTGCACCGCGCGCGGGCCGAGAAGGAGCACCGCCGGATCGAGGACATACAAGCGGCGGTGTTGCAGGAGATTCCGATGGGTCGCATGGGCACGGCCGAGGAGGTCGCCGATCTGATTGCCTTCCTTGCCTCGGACCGGGCGGCCTACATCACGGGAGTGATTGCGCAGATCGATGGCGGTCTGTACCGCGGGATCTTCTAGGATCACGCGTCGCGTTTCGGCTGTTTGGCCGGCGTGTTCGCGCACGACCAACACGAGCGGCGGGATGTGCTGTTCCAAGCGCGGCATTGGCGGCACTGCCATGTGTCCGAAGCCGAACCGCGGACCCGGGAGAAGGCGTAGCGACCGATTCCGGCCCCGCACGACCAGCAGACGCCCAGTTCGGCCTCGTTCTTGACCCCACAGTGCGGGCAATCCCAGCTGGGTCCGACCATTTGCGGAAGCTTCCGGGCTCGGATTCGCCAGTCCGCCCAAGCGAAGACCGCGCCGCCGACAAGAAGCACGAGCAGAGCACCCGACAGCAGGTCTTCCACGTTGGAGAAAATTCCCGCCTGGCGGTAATATAGACTCTCCGCCCGTTATCACCGGCGTCACTACTGCGAGCCGGCGGTCACTGATTGAACGTCTCGATCTTTTCGAACGTTTGCTTCAGGTACTTGATCAAAACGTCGCGGTTCCGCCGCAAGTGGCTTTCGTACCAGGTGCGGACGAGGTCCGCGAAGAGCCGGTGGAGGTCGTCCACGTTCGCGCGGTCGAGGGGTTGTTCGTAGAGGGTGTGGATCGTCCAGATGCGCTTCCATCCGCTGTACTTGTAATAGTGCTCCCCCTCGCAGTACTCGAACGTCACGCGGAGGTGAATCTTCCCTTCCGCCTCGACGTAGTTTACCTTGAGGGCGTCCCCGACGCGGCCTTGGTCCATCGATCGGTCGAGCAACTGGATCGTCTGGACCGCGGCCGGGTTGAAGCCGGGTCGCCAGTGCCAATCCCCGTCCGGGAAGGTGTCGGGGAACACGGCCCAGTTCGTGTACGAGGGTTCGAGGGCGAAATGGACGTTGATCTTGTTGAACCGCTTCCAGACCTTCCAGAAGTCCTCGATCAGGGTCTTGTTGAGCTCGAGGCGTGCGACGTTCTGCTCCCCGACGTCCTCGATGATTTCTTTCGTTTTTTTCTCGAGTTCCGCGTCCAGGGAGGAGAACCAGTCATCCCCCTTGGCCTTCTTCGCCGCCATGGCCAAGTCCCTTCTCACCATCGCCGAATGAAATCTCTCACTATATAGGTATTTGTCAGTGCCATCTGGAGTCGCGATTCATTCGTCACCGGCGATGGTCACCATTGCGTAAAAGACGCGGAACGCCTCCGGGTAATCGTCGGCTTCGAATTCGAACCGCAATCCGCCGACGCGGCGGACGGTCGGGATCATTGCGGCGCGATCGGCCGCGTAGGTGCCTCGGAACTCGACGATCATTTCGATCGGTGTCTTCGCTCGGATCGGTAGGATCGACTTCGCACCCTGGACCGCTTTCGTGGCTTCCGCCCGAATCTGTTCCCGGGCTTTCTTCGGATGCAGATTCCTCGCCGATGTGGCTCCGGTCGCGTCCTTCACGGCGACCGTGTGGATGTTCGGGATGAGCGCCTTCGCCTCCGCCGTCACGGCGCGGTCACCCGTGACGAGGACCACCGGGACTCCATGGTGGCCCGCCAGATACGCGTTGATCCCGGTCTCCCCGATCTCCGTACCGTTCACTCGCACGGCGGCGATGGTCCCGCTGTACGTGTGATCGAGGATGGCCCGCGGCGTGCCCGCCTTCGCGTGATATCCGACGAACAGCGCGGCGTCGAAGGACGCGTCGAGGTCTTGCATCATCGACAACCCGCGCGGCGTTCCTCGTAGGAGCGTCGCCGCCTCGTGCAACTCCTCGGGGATCAAATTGTCGAAATTCCAATGGGAATCTGCGATCAACACTTCCGTTGCGCCTCCCTTTATGCATCCTTCGATCGCGGCGTTTGCTTCCTGGGTCATCAGGTGTCGACTCTGCTCGTACGCATCGCCTCCTTTCTTCGGATCCGTCTCGAGTTCGCGGACGATGCCACAAATTCCCTCCATGTCGATTGAGATGTAGGCCTTCATTCGTTCCGCCCCCGACTGCATCGTGCGAATCGCCTTAACGCTTCGGACGTGGCGTTCTCTGCGGCGTTGCGGAATGCCGGGAGCATGTTTAAGAGTCAAGACATGCACGTGGACTACATCAACCGGGGCCTGGCCCCGAGGAGGAGTTAGACCCCACCATGGCAACGAAAAAGACCGCAAAGAAATCGAAGAAAGGCAAGCGCTGATGATTGTCAGCGCCTGACCTGTTGTGGAGCCTTTACCTTTTTTTCTTTCTTCCCTTCGGTTTTTCCGTGAGGTGAGTTTCGAGGCGTTCATGCAAGACCTGGCTCACCAACTTCCCGTCGGCTCGGCCTCGAACGCGTTTCATGACCTGACCCATGAGGGCTTTCTCGGCGGCATCCCCGCGCGAGGCGATGAGATCCTGTGAAGCTCGCAGCACCTCGTCGACGATCGACTCGAGATCTCGGCGGCTCAGTTGCGTCACGCCGAGAACCGCGATCGCCTCCGACGCGCGAGAGCGAGCGCGCGCCATCTCCCGGACGAGTTCCGGCAATGCTTCTTTCGCGAAGCGTCCTGCCTTCAGCAGCGAGAAGAGTTCCCGCAGATGGTCCACGGGAATTCCGTCGACGTCCAATCCTTCCCTTCGAAGCTCGCCAAACGTGTAGAGCAGGACCGATGCGACGAGCTTCGCCTCCCCGAACTCGTGCGCGATCATCTCGAACGCCGCGTCGCTCCCTTCTTGGACGAGCTGCCGGGCCTGCTGCTCGTGAATCCCGGATTCCCGAGCGAGCCTCGCGACCGTCACGTCGGGCCTCTCGGGGAGGTGCTCGCGAATCTGCCGAAGACGTTCCGCGGTCACGCGGATCGGCGGCACGTCCGTCTCCGGATACATGCGGGCCTTTCCGGGGAGCGGGCGGCTGTACGCCGTCGTCCCGTCGGGCCGCGGGTCCCGGGTCTCCGGGGGAACGCCTCGGATCGCGGCGGCCGCGCGGGGCCCCATCTCGTCGAACGCGGCCCGGGCTTTCGTTTCCTCCTCCGCGACGAGGACGCACGCATCCGACGCGCCGAGCCCCAGCGCTGTGCGGACGGTATCGAGTTCCGACTGAGTGATCCCGTATCCGGGCAGCTCGTCGGAATGGAAGATTCCCGCGACGCCCGCGATACGTGCATGGGCTGCCAGCTCCGGACCGAGCTTTCCCTTCAGCAGCCCGGCGAAGCCTGGAAGCGCCCATCCCAATACTACACCGCCCTTCTTCAGTGCGGTCTGCACGACGTTCGATTCCGTCTCGCGGAACAGCGAGGTCAGATCGCGGGGCTCCGTTGGCACGGATGTGACGTTGCGTCTCTTCAGTTCCGCCGCGACATCGAGGAGCATCACTTGCCGCTCGACCTCTTTCTCGACGAACGTCGCGATCAGGCGAAGCTCTTGAACTCCTTTGATTTCGATTCGTGCGCCGCCCTCGACGGAGACGTTGACATCCTCGCGAATCGTCCCGATCCCTCGCTTCACCTTCCGCGTCGCCCGGAGCAGGGATCCGAACGACAGGGCGACCTCCCGAGCCTCTTCCGGGGTTTCGATATTCGGCGTCGTCGCGATTTCGACGAGCGGGATGCCGAGCCGGTCGAGTCGGTAGACGACTTCAGCTTCCGCCTCCCCCAGTTTGCGCGCGGCGTCTTCCTCGAGGAGGATCGTCGGGACTCCGATTCGCTTTCCATTGACCTCGAGGCGTCCGTCGAGCGCCACGAGCCCGGACCGCTGGAACCCCGATGTGTTCGATCCGTCGATCACGATCTTGCGCATGAAGTCGACCTCGTGGACCGGCTTCGCATCGAGCAGGAGGGCGATTTCCAGCGTGATGTCCAGCGCCTCGGGGTTCGGCGGGTGCGGCGGCTCCTCGTCCGCCTCGACGAGGCACGAATTCGGGGTGGCCTCGTATACGAACGTGAGGCGGCGTTTCGCTTCCTCGAGCGCGGCCGCGTCGATCTCGCCCATCTCGGACTGCGTCGGTCGCAACCGGCGGCGGAATCGGATGCCTCCCGGTTCCTCGACAAGGGCCGATTCGCATTCGCAGAACAACTTCCGTGTCGCGAGCTGCTGGTGAATCTCGAGCCCGACCTTCAGGCCCAGTGCTCGGTAATCCATCGGCTCAGGAAGTCCAGGCGCCGGGATTAAGCCTTCCCCGAAGACGGTGCCGGGACGCCGGCCTTCTGGAGTGTCTCCTCGAGTTCCGCGTTCCGGACCCCCGCTCGTTCGAGTTCTTGCTCGAGCTCCGCGATCCTCGCGGCTGCTTCTTTCAGCTCGGACCACAAGATGTGATACCGCCGGCTCGCGCGGTACTCACGAAGGGGCTCGGGATCCGAAGGCTCCGGTTCGCCGTCTGTAGAGAGGAGGTTTTTCACGTAGAAGTCGCGGTCGAGCTCCGGCATCGCCGCCATCCGGAGCAGGAGCCGCTCCGGGTAATCGGGCTTCAGGGACGACGCCGCGCGGAGCGCCATGAGGACGGCGTATTCGCCGCAGCAATTGAAGTCTCGGGTCGGCACGTGGTTCTCCCCGTGCGTTTGGCGGTGCGTCTCCAGGAACATGTCCCAGACGCGGTCGTATTCGTCGAGGGCGGACATGAGGATCACCCTTACCTACGCGACGGCGGGCGATGTACTTTTGGAATCGTCGCAAGGTCGCGACTGAGACCGATGGGTTCTTGGGCTCTGTCGATACAGGCGAGAAGCATGGGCCGGGTCTTCGATTTCGCGAAGCGGCGAATCGCCGGGTACATCGTCTTCTGGGTTCTGGTCTTCCTCTTCCTCGGCCTGTTCTACGGCAACGATCGTCCGGCCCAAGCGGGCGCATTATTCATCCTCGGCTTCGCGTTCATCGGCTCTCTCCTATACACTCGACGGCTGAAGAGGAAGCAGCGCGCGCGCCGCGAGGCCCGAGAGGCCGCTCAGCGGATGCAGCAGGCGCAGACTATCCAGCCGCCTCCACGGATGCCACCGCCGCCACAGTCGCCGCCGACGAAGCAGACGCCCGGTCGCTAGCGATCCTCTTCCCGGTACGGAGAGCGCAGTGTGCCTTCCTCCCTCTTCCGGCGGTGCTCCTTCTCCTTCTTGAGCCACGCAAGCAATCGAGACGCCGCACCGAACGGCCGGAACTCGAAGACGACCTTGCCATGTTCCTTGTCCTGCGTGACAAGGAGCACCCGCTTGCGCTTCGGAACCACATCGATCGTCTCCTCGAGCGGAATCTCGTGGTAGCGTTTCCCTTTCTTGCCGCCGGGAAGATCGAGCCATTCCATGTCGAGGAGGAGGACCCGTCGCCGGGTCTGCCACACCCATCCTTCGCGTTGCTCGACGAGCGTCTTCTTTGCGAGGGCCACGGGCTTGAAGATGACGTACTTGAGGGAGCGGTACCCGATGATTTGGTCGCCGCCATGGAGGACGGGCTCGTTCGCTTCGGTGAGGACGACCCCCACCTCCCCGACCTGATCGATCTTCATCCGGGTCGTCCAACCTCACGGGCAGGATAAGCTTAACGAGCCCGGTTCGGCCGCACTCACTCCGCGAACTCGTCGAGGCCGATCCTCGGATTGATTTCCCCCGCGACGTTCGTCGCCATCGCTCGAGCGACCTCCGGGGGTTCGCGGGTGTGGCCGAGGACCCACATGAGCTTGACGTACGCCGTCTCCGGCGTCATGTCTTCCGCGCCGATCACCCCGGCCTTCATCAAGTCGCGGCCCGTGTCGTACACCCGCATGTTCACGCGGCCTTGGAGCGTCTGGGTCGCCATGACGACCGCCACGCCGTCCCGGACCGCCCGGTGCAGGATCGGGATCAGATCGTGGGACACGTGGCCCAGCCCGGTCCCCGCGATGACGGCGCCGTGAACGCCCGCAAGGGTCGTCTCGAGTTCGGACGATCGCTGGCCCGGGTAGAAGTAGGTGAGCGCGACCTTCAAGTCGAGGGCGTCGTCCACTTTCGTCGGCCCCTTGCTCCGCGGAAGGACGCGTTCCGTGAGTTCGACGCGGCCGTCCGGGTGAACGCGGCCGAGGGGTGTGGCGTTCAGGGAGCGGAACGCGTCGCGGCGCGACGAGTGCATCTTGCGGACTTTGGTCCCTCGGTGAATTGTGCCGAACGAATCGCTCGTCTCTCCGTGCATGACGGCGACCACTTCGCCCAGGTCTGCCGTCGCGACACGGGCGGCGCCGAGGAGGTTCGTCGCGGCGTCGGAGGAGGGCCGATCGCTCGATCGTTGCGCACCGACCACGACGACGGGGGCCGTGAGGTCGCGCAGCATGAAGGATAGGGCCGCGGTCGTGAAGTGCAGCGTGTCCGTGCCGTGCGGGATGACCACTCCGGCGGCTCCCGATTCCAGCTCCTTCGCCGCCTCCCGCGCGAGACGCTGCCAGTTCTCCGGCTTCAGGTTCTCGCTGTAAATGCTGTAAATCACGCGGGCGCGGACGTTGCAGACCTCGAGGAGTTCCGGAACGCTGAAGACGAGCTCCTCCGCGGTGACGGCGGGATGGACGGCGCCGGTGCGATAGTCGACATACGACGCAATCGTGCCTCCAGTGCCGAGCACCGCAACCGTAGGCTTGTCCTTCGTCGGCGCCGGGAGATGCCGTTCCGCCCGGGTGGCCGGCGGTTTCGCCGCGACCTCAACGGATTCGATGTCCCCGACGGCGATTCCGATGTTGTACCCGTTCGGGAGCTTCAATGTGAGGATGTCTTCGCCGCTGAACCCGTGGTGCGGCATGAGGGTACCTTCGTAGCGCTCGCCTTTCGCTTGAACGACGACGACGTCGCCTTGAGTGGCTTTCGAGCGGTCCAGGACGGCCCGGATGCGGGGCGGGTAGTCCATCGTCCTCGCAACCGATCGGCCCGATATGGTCTTTGTGCCGCGAAGCGATGACCTCGGCGCGCGACGGCGGCCAGCATGAGCCCCACTGCCCGCGAGGTCCTCAACGAATTGCGGTGGCGCCAGCCGAACCGCCTCGCGGACGCGAACGTATTCTACGGGGATCGGACACGCCCCGAAGGGTACCGGGTGATCCGCGGATCGCAAATCGTGGAGCTCGAGCGTCGCTATTTTACCACACCAACGGCCCGTCTCCCATACTACAAAATCGAGAAGATTGAGTGCGCGGGCGAGACCCTGTTCGAGCGATGAGCCGTATGCCGTCATTCGCCATCGGAGGGGAGCGTGTCTTCGGATGGACACCTCGGGCCGTCTCGGACTGCGTCTAACCGAAGGGGACTACGCCGCGCGTCGTCGCGGCGTGAACAGGACGATTTTCGGTGGCCTACTCGCGACGGGACCAGGGGAGATACGGCTTTGCTGCGGCGAGAATTGCTCCGAGAATCCCGACGATGCCGCCAATCGTGCCGGGCTGGCCTCCGAAATAGATCAGGATGATGCTGATCACGCCTGCCACGATGGCTCCGTTCATCAGGTTCTTTCGCGTAATCGCCGCGGACGCCCACAGAGCTCCACCGAGGACGACGTTGATGACAATCGTCGTCGTGACGGTGCCATACTGGCTCTGCGGAATTCCTTGGTTTGCCGCCTGGATCCCATAGATTGCCACCGACAGGAGGACCGCCAGGACGCCGCCCAGCATGAGAAGCAGCTCGTGAGGCTGCTTCGCGCCGAG
>VBMB01000011.1 GCA_005878525.1 Methanobacteriota archaeon | reverse complement strand
GATCAGTTGCTCAAGCTTCGCCCGAGTGACTTTCTTCTCCAGGTGCACCGGCTGCCCGGACTTCTGGGCGATGAACGGCAAGTTGATCGTCGTCTCGGTCGCGCTCGTCAATTCGATCTTTGCCTTTTCGCCCGCGTCGCGCAGCCGTTGCATTGCCTGCTTGTCGCTCGATATGTCCACGCCGTGCTCGGCGCGGAACTCGGAGGCGAGCCACTGGATGATCGCGTTGTCCATGTCCATCCCGCCGAGCTGGGTGTCTCCCGACGTCGCGATGACCTCGAAGACCCCTTCGCCCATCTCCATCAGCGTCACGTCGAACGTCCCGCCACCCAAGTCGAGCACCGCGATCTTGCCTTCGCCCTTCTTGTCGAGGCCGTAGGCCAACGCGGCCGCCGTCGGCTCGTTGACGAGGCGCAGAACGTCGAGGCCGGCGATCTTGCCGGCATCCTTCGTGGCCTGCCGCTGGTTGTCGTTGAAGTAGGCCGGCACCGTGATCACGGCCTGGTTCACGGGCTGGCCGAGGAACGCTTCCGCATCCGTCTTGATCTTCCGGAGGATCATCGCCGAAATCTCCTGAGGCGTGTAATCCTTCCCGTCGATCCGAACCTTGTAGTCGGTCCCCATCTTCCGCTTGATTTGCATCACGGTCCGATCGGGGTTCAGGACGGCCTGGCGCTTCGCCGGTTCACCGACGAGGATCCCGTCTTTCGTGAAGGCCACGACGGACGGGAACATCTTCCCGCCGTACGCGCTGCCTTCGGCGCTCGGGATGATCCGTGGCGTTCCCCCTTCCATGTACCCGGCCTCGGAGTTGGTCGTGCCGAGGTCGATTCCGATGATCTTAGCCATTCGTTTCACCTCTGTTCTTGACGACGATGACTTGAGCGGGACGCAAGACGCGGTCGTGGAGCCGATAGCCCTTCCGCACGACCGCTTTGACGGCGCCGTCCTTCATCTCGGGATCCGGCAGCTGCTCGATGCAATCCATCTCGTACGGGTCGAAGACCCGACCCTTGGCGGGAATCTCCTGGAGGCCGACCTCCTGGAGGACCTTCACCAGATTGTCCCGGACCATCCGGACGCCTTCCCCCGCCTTGCCCTCGATCCCCGCGACCGCGGCGTCTACCTCGTCGAGGACCGGCAGGAGCCGGGACAGAAGGAGCTCGTGGGCGAACTTGACGACCGTCTCGGCGTCGCGGTCCACGCGCTTGCGGTAGTTCTCGAACTCCGCCTGGAGATACTTCAGCTTCGTGAGGAGCTCTTCATTTTGGCGTCGGAGCTCGGCGAGCTCATCGCGGGGCGCGGCCGTTTTCGATTCGTCGAAGGTCGCGTCCTGCGCCTCGTCCTCGTCCTCGTCCTGCAGCGCGCGAGACTTCTCGCTCATCTCAGGTACCTCTCTTGAATCGGATGCGATGGGCCCGGATTCGGCGGAGGCTCACGTCGAGCACGCCGTTCCGATAGGTCACGCCCGCGGCGTCCGGCTCGACCGGCTGTGGCAGCTCGATCTCGCGATGGAACACCCGCCCCTCGGCGTCGAGCGCGTGGACCGTCAGCAGCGTCTGGGTCGTGGTGACCTCCAAGGTCTCGCGGGACGCGCCCCGTAACTCCAGCGTGACGTAGATCCACGAGGAGTCGACGACGATCTCCGGAATGGGCTCTCGGACCAGGCGGCTCTCGTCCGCAATGGGCAACGGAGGTCCGAGCGCCGGTGGGCTCGCCCCACCGATTGCGGGGAGACTCCGGTGCGCGTCGAGGCGCCCGACGATGCGGTCGATGGCGTCGGGGGAGCGGTCCTCCCCCTCGCCGGACGGTTCCGAGGCCATGGGGACCACCGGGCCCCCGGAAAGGGGCCCTTCAGAACTCTTCGCCGTCGCCCCCGTCGCCGCCTTCGCCGCCCTTGCCAGCGCCCGGGCCTCCGCCGCCGCCGGACTTGGCCGCGATGACGTCGTCAATCCGAAGCACCATGACCGCCGCGTCCGTCGCCGAGGAGATGGCCTGGCTCCCGACCCGGATCGGCTCGATCACGTTCTCTTTCTTCATGTCGGAGACTTTGCCGCTGAAGACGTTGATCCCTGCATTCTTGTTCCCCTTCTTGTGCTGCTGCCGCAGCTCGATCAGGATGTCGATCGGGTCCAAGCCCGCGTTTTCCGCGAGGGTGCGCGGGATGACCTCGACGGCGTCCGCGAACGCTTCGATGGCGATCTGCTCGCGCCCACCGACGGTCGACGCGAAGTCCCGGAGCGCAAGCGCAATCTCCATGGCACTCGAACCGCCGCCGGTGATGACCTTGCCGTCCTCGATCGCGACTGCGACGACGCTCGTCGCGTCCTCGAGGGACCGCTCGAGCTCGTCGACCACGTGTTCCGTGCCCCCGCGCAGGAGGATCGAGACCGCCTTCGGGTTCTTGCATCCCGTCACGAAGGTCATCTCGTCGTCGCCGATCTTCTTCTCGTACACCTGCTTCGCGAAGCCGAGATCGTCCTTCGACAGCTCGTCGAGCTTCGTCACGACCTTGCCTCCGGTCGCCTTCGCGAGCTTCTCCATGTCCGATTTCTTGACGCGGCGCACCGCGTAGATCTCCTGCTTTGCCAGGTAGTGCTGCGCGAGGTCGTCGATGCCCTTCTGGCAGAAGATCACGGTCGCGCCGCTCTTCCTCACGATCTCGACCATGCGCTTCAGCATTGCCTCTTCCTCGTTCAGGAAGGCTTGGAGTTGGGTCGGGTCCGTGATCTCGATCTTCGCGTCGATCTCCGTCTTCTTGACCTCGAGGGCCGCGTCGACGAGAGCGATCTTTGCATCCTTCACCTCGGCGGGCATCCCGGGATGCACGCGTTCCTTGTCGACGATGATGCCGTCGACGAGCTGCGTGTCCGCGATCGAACCGCCTTGCTTCTTCACAATCTGAATATTGTCATCGTCGACGAAGTACGATCCGTCGGCGCGTTGCTCCGCGACCGTCGTCACCGCCTTCACGGCGATGTCGGCCAGGAGCTCCTTATGGCCGCTGGCGGACTTGGACGACATCGAGGTCATTCCGACCTTCTTCAGGGTGTCGAGATCCTTGATCGCAATCTTCGACGCAACCTTCTCGAGAACCTCGCGGGCCTTCTCCGAAGCCTGGCGGTACCCGGCCGCGATCACGGTCGGATGGATGTTCTGGTCTATCAGGTCCTCCGCCTTCTTGAGCAGCTCTCCCGCCAAGATGACGGCCGTCGTGGTCCCGTCGCCGGCTTCCTCGTCCTGGGTCTTCGCGACCTCGACGAGCATCTTGGCCGCGGGGTGTTCGATGTCGATCTCCTTGAGGATCGTGACGCCGTCGTTCGTGATGACGACGTCCCCGAGGCTGTCCACGAGCATCTTATCCATTCCGCGGGGGCCCAAGGTCGAGCGCACCGCATCCGCAACCGCCTTCGCGGCCGCGATGTTGTTGAACTGCGCTCCCTTGCCGCGCTCGCGGCGCGTCCCTTCCTTCAGGACCAGAATCGGCGTACCTGCTGGCATCATGTAAGTTCCTCCGAATATCGGATTCGGACGCTTCGCTATATTGGTACTTCTATATAAGAATAGCGACGCCTGGCCTAGCCCAAGCGGACCGGGGGCGGGCCCCACCGCTCATGCTTTCTCAGTTCGGAACGCCAGGCGAGCGCGACCCAAAGAATGCTTGGAGTCGGTCCAAGAAGAAACCACAAAGAGACTAGCCGAAGGAGATCCAGCGGGGAAAGCGGACTGCACGGTGAGTCGGAGCAGGTTTCTAGGGATATCGCCAAGCCAGCCCCGATCAGTGCGGACCATCCGATGCCCAGACCGACCGCCCACTTGAGGGCCTCTTTACGCCAAACTCGAAATGGAGGTGGCGTTGGGGCGGACGGGAAACCGGTCACAATCCTCCGAAATCTCTAGAGGATTAAGTCTCTATATAACGAACGCCGGTAGGTCGGCCGCGTGAAGGAGATTCTCCTCGAGCTCGCGGAGGCCGTCCAGCATGCCGTCGCAGAGCTCGTCGAGGACCCCGCCGAGGTGGTAGGCCGCGGCGCGGACGGCGCACCGAGCACGCGAATCGATCGGGTGGCGGAGGCCGCGGTCCTTCGGGTCCTCGATTACGAGGATGCCCCCCTGAACGTCCTGAGCGAAGAGGCGGGGTTCATCGACCGCGGCGGCGACTCGACCCTGGTCCTCGACCCCATCGATGGCACCCATAACGCGCTCCGAGGGGTGCCGGCGTATTCGGTCTCCATGGCGATCGGCCGGTCGCACCTCGCGGACATTGAGGAAGGGCTCGTGCGGGACCTGGTCTCGGGCGCGACGTACTATGCGGCGAAGGGCCAGGGCGCGAAACTGAATGGCCGGCCGATCCGGGTCCACGCGTACGACCCGAAGGACCTTCTCTTCACCGTGTACCTCGGAAGCAACGCGCATCCGGATGCCGCACGCGTCGCCCGCCTCGCGAGGCGGGTGCGGAGTCTCGGCGCTGCATCGTTGGACCTGTGCCTTGTGGCCCGGGGCGCTGCGGATTTGTATTACATGCACAGCGCGGTCGCCAACACGAAGCTCCGCGCGGTCGACATCGCCGCGGGCACCTTGATCGTACGGGAGGCCGGCGGGCTCGTGCTTGACTTGGGCGGCCGAGACCTCGACCTGCCCCTCGAGTCGAAGGCCCGGACCGACCTGGTCGCAGTCGGGGACCGGCGGGGGTGGGAGGCGATCCAATGAGGATTGGCATCACCGCGAATCCGCACATCCCGAGCGCGCTGGACTCCGCGAAGCACGTCGTGTCGCGGCTCGAGCCGGCCCACGAGGTCGTCCTCGAGTCGGATCTGGCACGGGTCTTCGGCCGCAGCGGCATGCCGCTCGCCCACATGAAAGCGGACGTGGTCCTCGCGATCGGCGGGGACGGCACAATCCTGCGCGCCCTCCAGCTCTCCGATTCGAAAGTCCTCGGGATCAACTCGGGGTCGCTCGGGTTCCTCGCCGAAGTCTACGCGGAGGAGGTCGACGAATCCCTCGACCGAATCGTGCGCGGGGACTACAAGGTCGAGGAGCGGATGCGACTCAAGGTCACCGTGGACGGCGAGCGCATGTTCGACTGCACGAACGAGGCGGTCGTCCACACCGCGCAGGTGGCGAAGATCCGCCATTTCGAAATCCGCCTCGGGGACGAGATGGTGGAGCGGGTCCGCGCGGACGGCGTGATCGTCGCGACCCCGACCGGTAGCACGTCGTATTCCATGTCCGCGGGCGGGCCGATCGTGGACCCGCACGTCGACGCGATTATCGTGACGGCGATCGCACCGTTCAAGCCCGCCTCGCGTCCGCACGTCTTCCCGGCGTCCGGCCAGGTCCACGTCCGGCTCGGGAAGCCGAAAGAATGCCTGCTCGTGATGGACGGACAACATGAGTCGACCCTGAAGGGGACGGAGGACGTCGTCTTGACCGCGTCGGAGCGTCGGGCCAAGTTCATCCGATTCCGAGAGGATTTCTATCGACGGATCGAGGAGAAGCTGTCCCGGCAGTGAGGATGTCCGATGAAGCGCGTCACGGCAATCGCCCGCAAGACCTTACGGATGATCCTGGAGGCGTCCCGCGACATGTACCCTCGCGAGTTCGGGGCGATCCTTCGAGCCGAGGAGGGCACCATCACGGAACTCATCCTGGTCCCGGGGACGGTCAGCGGCAAGCGTCATGCAATCTTTCAGCTCCACACACTGCCGGCTGACTTCTCGGTGGTCGGTACGGTCCACTCCCATCCGAGCGGCATCTATGAGCCGTCGGACGAAGACCGCGCCTTGTTCAACAAGTTCGGCGGCATCCACCTGATCACCGGCTATCCGTACAATGAGGACTCGTGGGCCGCGTGGACGAACAAAGGCCAGCGGACCTCGCTCAAGGTCGTGACGTAGCGCCCTCGCGCCCATCGAGGACCGCCCGATAGACGCTCTCGATCCGGTCCGTTACGAGCTCGATCCCGAACGATTCGAGGACTTTCTCCCGGCCGCGCTGACCCATCAGGCGCCGCGCCTCCGGGTCCGCAAGAAGCCGTCGGATCTTTTCTGCGAGGTCCCGCGCGTTCATCGGTTCGGCGAGGAGTCCTTCGCGGCCGTCCTCGATCACTTCCCGAACGCCAGGGATGTCCGCGACGATGACCGGTTTCGCGGTCGCCATCGCCTCGAGGGCGACGATTCCGAACGCCTCGAGCCGGGACACGCTCGGGAGCACGAAGACGTCGCATGCCGCGTAGACCTTCGGAAGGTTTTCCTCCGAGACGCGCCCGAGGAAGCGGACGCGGTCGGCGACGCCCATCGAATTGGCAAAGCGCTTCATCGCCTCCAGGAGGGAGCCTTCGCCGACGACGAGGAACCGGGCTGCCGGCACGTACCGCGCCGCCTCGATGAAGTGCTCGACCCCCTTGTGCGGGACGATCCGACCGACGAGGAGCACGACGGGGACGTCGGAAGGAATCTTCAGGCGCTCGCGGACCCAGCTGGCGTCGACGCCCGGGCGGAACCGGCGGTGGTCGACCGCGTTCGGAACGACGACCGGGTTGTACCGCCAGACCGCGCGGCTCGTCGCTCCGTAGGTTCGCGTCGTGACAAGGACCTGGTCCGCATTCCGAAGCGTGGAGGCCCCCATGCTCCGCCGATACACGGATTCGGCAAAGATCCCGAAGGCCGAAGGCAGCTCGACGTCGCAATGGTATGTGACCACGTACGGAATCCGGCGCTCTCCCGCGACGGCGCCCGCGTAGTGGGAGGCGAGGGGCGGCGGCGAATGGGCGTGATGAGCCGCGGCTTCACGCGGACGACGTGGAAGCCGTCGAGGCTTTCTTCAGCGGGAAGGGACGGGTCGTGGCGCGATGTGACGACCGTCACCTCGTGGCCGCGCGTCGCAAGCTCCCGGGAGAGGGTGCGCACGTGGCTCTCGACGCCGCCGAGATGCGGGAAGAACCACGGCGTGACCTGGGCAATCTTCACCCGCCCACCTCAGAAAATCCGGCTTCGCGGCGCGATGTTCCCGCGGGCGTGGGAGCCCGGACCGAGGAACGACTCCTCGCCGATGATCGTACCCGCATCGATCGACGCGTTGATCCCGACCTTCACGTCGTCTCCCATGATGACCCCGAGCTTCCGGAGGCCCGTGTCGACCTCCGTTCCCCTCCATACGACGCGGATCGGCGCCTCGTCGAGGCGGAGGTTCGCGACTTTTGTCCCGGCCCCGAGATTGCAGCGCTCTCCGAGGATGCTGTCCCCGACGTAGTTCTGATGGGGCACGTGGACGCCGGCCATCAAGATGGAGTTCTTCACTTCACAGGCGTTGCCCACCTTCGTCTTCGGGCCGATCGAGGTCGACGGCCGGATGTAGCAGTTCGGGCCGATCTCGGCGTCGGCACCGATGACCGTCGGGCCTTCGATGTACGCGCCTCGCCGGACGCGCGCGCCCGCTTCCACGAGGACCTCGCCGACGAGGGTCGCGCCCCCGTCCACGTCCGCGTGGTTCGCCCCCTTCAGCGGGGCGAGAAGGGCCGCGTTCGCCCGGAGTAGGTCCCACGGCCGACCGACGTCGATCCATTCGCCTGGGAGGCGGAATCCGTAGACGTCCTGCTTCTCCATCAACTCACGAATCGTGTCCGTGATCTCGTACTCCCCTCGAGGCGACTTCGGGGTCTTGTCGATGAGCGGAAAGATGTCCTCGTCGAAGATGTAGATGCCCGCGTTGATCAGGTTCGACTTCGGCCGACGGGGTTTCTCCTCCAGGCCGGTCACCTTGCCATCGTTCACCTCGACGACCCCGAACGACTGCGGGTTGGAGACCTCCGCCAGGGCGATCACGGGAGCGCGGACCTTTCCGTGATGGGCAATCATCGCGGCGAGCGCCGCGCCGGAGACCACCACGTCGCCGTTCACGCTGAGGAACGACCCGGTGACGTGGGACCGCATGCACCCGATCGCGTGGGCGGTGCCGAGTCGCTCGGTCTGTTCCTCGTACGTGATCGAGAGACCGAGGGCTTCGCCGTCGCCCAGGCTCTCGCGAATCCGATGGCCTTGCCAGCCGATGAGGACGGCCACCTGCGAGATGCCCGCGGAACGCAGCGCCTCCAACGTGTGTCGGAGAAACGGCTTGCCGGCCACCGGAAGGAGGGGCTTCGGAAGATTGGCCGTGAGGGGACGCATCCGGGTGCCCTCTCCGGCCGCGAGAACCACGGCCTTCATTCGGTGGCACCTTTCGCGCTCGATAGGACCGCGGAATATATCTCGTTTGCTCTGGTCGCATCCCGAGACTCGGCGGTGAGCCGAATCTTCGGCTCCGTCCCCGAGAAACGGACGAGCGACCAGCCGTCGGCAAACTGGAGCCGCCATCCATCGACGGTGCTGACGCGCCCGCCGAGTGCCCGCAGGGACGCGTCGAGCCGGGATTCGATCGCCTTGCGTTTCGACGGATCGTACGCGACCGATCCGCGAAGGACGGGATACCGCGGGATTTCGTTCACCATCGCGTCGAGGGGGCGGGCCGCCACCATCGTGACGAGTCGTGCGGCGGCGTAGACGCCATCGGGGCACAACGTGGCCTTCGGAAAGATCCACGTCCCGGAGGGCTCGCCTCCGAAGTCGGCTCCTCGACGCTTCAGCTCCGCGGCGACGTAGACGTCTCCGACCCGCGTGCGCCAAATCGTCGCCTTCGGAAGGAGATCGTCGAGGACCATCGATGCGTCGACGGGCACGACGAGGCCGCGTCGGACTTCTTCGCGGGCGAAGAGGGCCAGGAGCGTGTCTCCTCCGACGAATCGTCCTTCGCGGTCGACCGCAACCATGCGATCCCCGTCGCCATCGTGGGCGATGCCCAGGTCCGCATGGACCGCGCGGACGGTCGACGAGAGGACCGCGAGATTCTCCTCGAGCGGCTCGGGATCTCGACCGGGGAAGTGTCCGTCCGCCTGCGCGTTGATGGCGATCACGTCGCAGCCCATCTGCCGCAGCAGGAACGGCGTGATCGTCGCAGTCGCACCGCATGCGCAGTCCACGACGACGCGGAGCTTCGCGGCCCCCAGGTCCTTGAGGATCGCCTCCACGTGCTGCTCGACCAAATCGGGCCTAGACGAGACCGAGCCGACGTGGTCCCATGACGGCACCGCGGGACCCGCCCGGTCGAGCGCTTCCTCGATCTCCCGTTGTTGATCCTCATCGAACGCCATCCCGTCCGGATTCCACAGCTTGATTCCGTTGTACGGGGCGGGGTTGTGAGAGGCCGTGACGACCGCGCCGCACGCAAACTCGCGGGCTCCGCGGGCCAAGGTCGGCGTCGAGACGAGACCCGCGTCAATCGCTGGCGCGCCGGAGGAAAGGACGCCGGCCGTGATCGCCTGGACGAGCATCGGCCCGGTGACGCGAGGATCGCGCCCGACGATCGTGCTCCCGTAGATTTCTCCGAGGATCATCCCGACATGAAGGGCGAGCTCGGGGGTCACGTCGACGTTCCCCAGTCCTCGAATCCCGGAGGACCCGAACCGCGGCACCAATCGAGATACCGCGCGCGCAATAGAAAGTCTTCTGGCGGGCAGCCCGCGCCTCCCTGAAACAACCATTATATAGCGACGTCCGGATGCAAACGCGCGCGAGTTGGACCGCGCCCAGGAGGGATCGGATGGTCATGGAGCCCGTGAGCATCGAAGAGGCCATCGAGAAAGCAAAGAAGAAAGGTCTCCGGCCCGGCCGCGTCAAGGGAACCGACGGGATTCAGTTCACGAAAGGTCGGAACAACCGAATCGAAGTCATCACTTGGGATGAATTCCGGATGACGCTCGCGGACCGACAACTCGAGGTCTTCGATTCGAACGGCTTCATGAAAATCATGAAGCGCCAACGCTGACGCACGGCTGTAGACACATCTTCGAGCCCTAGTCTCGCGCGCGCCCGCAATACGGGCACACCTTCCAGTCTGGGAGGAGAACCGCGCCGCAACCCTTGCACGGCGGCGGCATCGCAGGGGTCGCCTTCGCTCTGGATCCGCTCGGTGCCGTCGAGAGGAACTGCCAGAAGGTGAGGATGAGGTTCCGTGCGTCCGTTTCGTATTCCGAATAGGATACCGCACCGCCGAGGACCGCGACGGGCAGGAGCAGCACCGCGGTCACCGCGCCGGCGATGAGACCTTCATCCGTGATCTGAGCGCTGAACGTCAGATCGATGTTGCATCCGCCCGCGACGTCGTCCACGATCAGGTCGAACTCGCGGCGCAATCCGATCCGCGAGTAGTCCGAAGAACCGTGGAACCGGTACTGTCCGGTCTTCGTCAGATGGAATCCCTGGCGACCCCACCAGTCCCAGGATTTCGCCCATACGTCATCGCGGCGCAGTCCGAGGAAGGATCGAACATCCCGTTTTTCGAACATGCCCTCCGTGCAATGAAGCCGGAGCGCTTAGGTCTTGCGTTCCTTCCGCGGTCCACCATAAGATTATTACGAGTCCACGAAATCGCGTCCGGCTGCGTCGTGCGTGGGTGGCCCAGCTTGGTCAAAGGCGCAGGGCTCAGAATCCTGTCCCGTAGGGGTTCGCAGGTTCAAATCCTGCCCCACGCATCCTGTCGAGACGCAGCGCGGGGTGCCCACCCCGCCCCATTCCTGGAACTCGACTGAAGCGGGCCGAGCCGCGGCAAGTCGCGGGGGCATGAAAATCACCTCAACTCTCGAGTGGAGTCTGTTGGCGGCGGCCACCATCTTCAACGGTATCCTGGCGGGGGGCAGTCTGATCAAGTCCGTGGTGGAACTTCCGGCTAGGCGAACGATCGGCCTCCCCGCCATGGCGGCCTACCATCGGGCCGCGGACCTTCGCACCGGATTCTGGATCTATCCTGCCCTAGGCCTTGGTGCACCAGCCCTCACAATCGCACTCGGGATTGCTTTCGTTGTCGACCAGGGCGCACCAATGGCTGCCGCTTCGTTTGGCTACCTCGCTGCCGCGCTCTCGTTGGCCCACGTCTTCGCGACGACCCGTGCGGCCCCGAACTTGCTCAAGCTCCGCTCTGGGATACCCGAAGAGGCAGTCCTCGCCGGCGTCTACCGTGCGTTTACGAGATGGCAGACGGTCCGGGCAATCCTTCAGATCGCGGCGTTCGTAGCCGTCGTCCTGGCGTTGGCGTCCCTCGCTCCTCTCGCCCAATGAACGAAACGGGCCGTCGGATGGGTCCTCAGAACGACGGACGAAAGTGGACGTTCGACAGGAAGTGGGTGGGGGTATCCGACGGCCGGTTGTGGCTTCCGACGGACCTCTTTGTGCGGTGGCCATGTGAAATCATATACGCACCGACCTCGCCCGCTAACGACATGCGTCGAACTTTCGGTCTAGGTGAGGCCTATACTTTTACCGACTCTCACGTTTGATATACATAGCGAAAACTGTGCGCGAAAGCTATTCATATTTCCAGGGGCATTTTAGGAATGCACAAGTGAACCGGAGTTTGAAGGTCCGCGGCGACCTCGAACCTCGCGTGTCGGTGCTCGCGCCGACCTTGTTTTCACTTGGAGGTGTTCCAATTGCCGTCCCAGAAGTTCAGCCGAAAGTACCTGACCCGACACAAGAAGAGCGGGCAGCTCTGGCGCCGCGCCGTCCGGCTTACCCCCGGCGGGGTCGAGAGCAACGTCCGGTACTTCAAGCCGCATCCGTTTCTCGCTGATTACGGAGATGGCGGCTACATCTACGACGTCGACGGCAACAAGATCCTCGATCTCATGATGGGATTCGGCGCCCTGCTGCTCGGCCACAACAACCGGGACATCGCCCTCGAGGTGATCAAGCAGCTCGAATCCGGGTCGATGCTCGGGGTGACGAGCGAGCTCTTCATCGACTACATCCAGGCGGTCCGGAAGGCCGTCCCCTCCATGAAGAAGGTGCGGCTGTGCAACAGCGGCACCGAGGCGACGATGCACGCGATTCGGACCGCCCGCGCGTATACGGGCCGCGAGAAAATCGCGAAAGCGGAGGGAGCGTACCACGGCGCCCACGACTACGTGCTGCAGAGCCTCGACATGGACAGCCGCACCGCGAGCCGCATGAACGGCTACCGGCCCATCCCGTATGGCCGGGGGATTCCGAAGGCCGTCTCCGACCTTGTGGTGATCTTTCCTTACAACGACATCGAGGCCACCGCTGCGGTCCTCGAAGAGAACGAGGACGAAGTCGGAACGCTCATCATCGAGCCCGTGCTCTGCGGGCCCGGCGTGATCGCGCCGAAAGCGAACTACCTCAAGCGTCTCCGCCAGCTCACGCGCAAGAAGGGCATCGTCCTGATCTTCGACGAGGTCCTCACCGGCTTCCGCCTCGCCTACGGCGGCGCGCAGGAGTATTACGACATCCGGCCGGACATGACGACGTTCGGCAAGATCGCGGGCGGCGGGTTCCAGCTGGCGGGCTTCGGGGGCGAAGCCCAGATCATGAACGTCCTCGAGCCGGGCCGCGGATGGAAGTCCGCCACGTTCCATGCGGGGACGTACAACGGCCATCCGATCAGCGTCGCCGCGGGCCTGAAGGGACTCCAGATTCTGGGGGAACATCCGGAGTACTACGACCACATCAACAGCCTCGGCCGCCAACTCTACAGCGGCCTCCAGGACCTCGCGGACGACCGACGCATCCCAGCCTGGGTCGAGTACGTCGGGTCCATCGGGAACGTCTACTTCACGACGAAAGACGAGATCCGAAACTTCCGGGACACCCTGAGCGCAAACACGCGTCGATGGTGGAACTGGTTCATCCACTGCCTCGGGAACAACGTCCTCTTCGGCATCCCGAACACCGGCGAGCGCGCGTTCATCTGCACCGAGCACACGGAAGAAGACATCGAGTGGGCCCTCGAGGTGGCCGACAACGCGTTCGCCGCGATTGGGAAGGAAGCGCGGCGGCACAAGGAAAAGACGCCGACCGTCCAGCTTCAGGCGGTCGGTGAGCAGGCGGCCGTCTACGGCGACGCTCCGACGCCGCCGAGTGTGTAGAGCCCGTCACGAGCGATTGCCCAGCCAGCGCCTGCGCCGAGGAACCCGGAGAGCGCAAGGACTGGGGGAACGGCTCGGTAGACGCTGAACAACCGTACCTGGCCCGCGCGTCGTCCGGTCGCGTCGGGCACCAAACTATATTCAGGCAATCTTCGAGTTCTCGGATCTCGACGACGCAATCGAGATGGCGAACGCGCCGCGATACGGCCTGAGCATGGCGATTCACGCGGCAAACTTGCGGGTTGCGATGGAGGCCGCGAAGCGACTCAAGTCCGGCCAGATTTGCATCAACGAACCCGTCTACTCGTGGGATTATTTCAACCCGTGGGGCGGGTTTCGGAACAGCGGACTTGGACGGATCGCCGGACGGTGGTCACTCGACGCGTTCTCGGAGCTCAAGACGGTCATGATCAACGTGGGTCGGAGTCCGTGGCCTAGCTGACGCGAACGCCTCGGCGCAGCATGCGCTCGTCACGATTAGGAAGTCGTCAGGCTCCGGCGACCCTAGTCCAAGCGGCCAACGTTTCTGTTTCACCACCAACCGACGATGGTGCGGCAGCGGCCGAAACGATCGGCAACCCAGCAATCGGAACGCCCGAAGTCCCGAATTGCCCGATCAGCGGTCCTGCGACGTAGCTGCCCGTGACGGGGGTCAGAACGCCGGCCGTGACTGTGACGGTCTGCGCAGCAGGCGCGGTGAACCCGGGCACGGCTCCGAACGACACGGTGTATGTGCCCGGCGGCATCGACTGCCACATGCCCCAATCGTCCCTCGGCACGCCGTTCACGAAGATCGTCGCGGGCAACGCCGGATTCGTCGTGACGCGGAGCGATCCGTGCGCGACGAAGGGAGCGTCCCACGTCGTCGTCGCGCCGGCCGTCACCGTGAACATCTGCGGCGCGGGCGGCGTGTAGCCGTACCCCTGGCCGAACGACACGGTATAGGTCCCCGGCGCGAGCTTGACCCACGTCAACCCCCAGTCGTCTCTCGGCACGCCGTTCACGAGGATCTGTGCCGCCGTCGCCGGATTCGTCGTCACGCGGAGGTAGCCGAACGTCGTCGGGTCCGGTCCCGGCGCACCCGAGCTCAGGGTGAACGTCCCCGTGACGGTCTGCGTCGTGCCTGCGGTGACCGTCGCGGTCTGGTCCGCCGGCGGGTTGTATCCGGCGACGAGGCCGAAGTGCACCGTGTACGTGCCCACCGGAAGGGCGGTCCACATCCCCCAATCGTTCCGCGGGACGCCGTTCACGGAGATCGTCGACGGCACCGCGGGACTCGTGATGACGCGAAGGTAGCCCAGCGCCACGTAGTTGCCCTTGACGACCGTCGTCGCGCCGGCCGACGTCGACACGGTCTGGTCCGGCGGCGTGCCGAGTCCGTTCAGTCCGCCGAACGACACCGTATGCGTGCCGGGGGCGATCTTCACCCACGTGAGCCCCCATTCGTCGCGCGCCACGCCGTCCACGGAGATCTTGCCCGGGACGGCGGGGTTCGTCGTCACACGCAGAAGAGGCGGAGGACCTAGCTCGATCCACGGCGCTCCGTAAAGCGGCTTGATCGGGTCCAAACTGTTCGAGGCGGGGCCCACGATGGTCAAGGTGTTCGTCGACGGGTCCCAGGTGCCCAACGGCGTCGGGACGGTGTCGATCGGCATGATTGGGCCGCTCTTGAAAACCAAGGTGTTCGGGTCGCTCGCCCCCGTGGTACCATCGTGGGGGGACGCGTAGAGATCACAGAGCGGGACATTCCCGGTCGGGAAATGGAACGTCAGCGTCTCACCGGACTTGATCATCCAATTCTGGGGCCGATAGTCATACGAGAATTGCGTTCCGTAGTAGATGCTCCCGCACTGGGTATGGACGTAGGTGTTTGAGGAATACAGAGAGAGCTCCGAATAGGGATGGGCCCCGTTCGCGGGCTGGATGTAGTCCGCGAGGACCGATTGCCAGAGCCACGTTGGCATGTCGTCGGCCGTGCCCCACGTCCCGTCGACTCCCGGCGTCGCACCCTGCTGGAAGCCGTACTGCACGACCGTAGTGAAGCTGAGGCTCGTCGTCGCCGCGATTGTCGCGGTCATGTGGAAGTCCTCGAACCACGGCAGCTCCATGCCCCACCAGCCTCGCGCCTTCGTGGGATCATTGACGTTCGTCGCGTACTGGGTGGGGCCCCAGAAGAACCAGCGCGCAAGGAGGGCCTCCGCAGCCCAGGTAACGTGCATAATGTTCACGGTCGTCACCCCATTCGGGGCCACGCTGACGACGAAATTCGTCTTGAATGGACTGTACCAGTATTGGTAGGCGCTCCATACGTCGTAGGGCCCGAACTTCGCGTTGGATCCTCCGAGGTTCTCCGCCCAGTTCGCAAACCCGGCTTCGACGACCTTTTGGTTGAGACAAGTCGGATCGGTGTAGGTGCCCCACCAGGATTGCGCCGCAGACACCGAAGACGTTGGCGACCCGAAAATCCTCGACGCGGTCGCGAGGTCTATCGTGAGCGAGATGTTGTTCATTGAGATGAAGCCGTCCTCCGCGGCGAAGGTGGATGTTCCGCAGGTGTTGTCGACCCAAGTCGCGGAATTCTTGTCCAGATATTGGAAGTACCACTGCATCGAGATCGACGTTCCAGCGGGGAGCGTCGAGGGGCAAGCGGGATACCCGGTTATGGACACGGCAAGGTCCGTGCAGAGAGGTAGCATGACCGGGTTGGTCACTGTGTAATTCGGGATACCAGAGGCGACAACCGACATCCGAAACGGAGCATAAATCGTGGGATTCGCCCTCGCCGCCTGAATGACGATGGGTGACGGATACCAGTTCATGTAGTTCGGTCCGCTCTCTGCGGTCACGATGCCGTCCCCGTTCTTGTCGCCGCAAATCTTGTCTTTAATCGAGGTCGCATTGAAACAATCCGCCCCGATCGCGCGATCGCCGTACAATCCGAGGCGCATGTCCCACCATTCTCCGTAGGGGACTTTGAAGAAATCCGAGAACGTGTATGACACCGACGGACCTGCCTGAGCCGTGACACCTCCGGTGGCTGTGCCCGCCTGCGCCGCCGGTTCGGAATGTGCGAGTCCGATGAGACCGACGAAGACCGTTGAGACAACAAGGGCGAGAGCCACACCAACAATTCCAACGCTGCGCCGCAAACGCTTCCCCTCCTCCTCGTTTCAGGAAGCGAACTACGGATTCTCCGTATTCGCAATAAACTTTCGCTTGTCTCCAATTGCGAATCGAATCACCAGGGTTGTGCAATTTTGACGGACACGATGGTCTCAAGATTGTGAATACCGAGTGTGCCGGAGGTCCCGAAACGGATTTCGTTTGCATCTCGCATCGAGCAGACGACATGTCGACCGCGCAACGCAATGCAACAGAATGCAACCGCTGACGAAACTGGGCGGACGCAACGGAAACGCGTTCGCGGACCGGAGGGCGTCAGAGTCGACGTCGGCGGAAGTCCGCGACCTGCCTTGAGTCGGGACCGGGGGTCGAGGTCGCGAACGGAAAAATCAGAGTGGCAAAGAACTGGCGCGTCGGGTCCGCGACAGGCGTGCCCCCCGTTTCCATCGGCGCGTTGGAACTCGAAGACCCTGTCGGAGGGTCGGCGAATGTGATGGCCCCCCACGACACGAGCGGATACCGATCGTCGGAGGTTCCAACCGTGTGGTCCGGGCCGGGGGTCCCGGGCGGACCCCCTGTAACGGAGGGACCGTACACGTCCCACGTCATGTTGCGCGAATCCCAAGTCCCGTAGCCCGCTGGCTGCGCGAAAGCGTAGGTCATCGGAGCTAGGAACGACACATAACCCCCCTGAGCGCTGCTATTTGTTGGACTTGCCCCCAAGGGAGACAAGTTCGGATTGTAAAAGATCACATTGCCCTTGGGAAAATCGAAATGCCATGTCTGACCGGCTTTGAGGTCCCACGTCACGGGCACGAAGTCGTAGCTCTCATTTTGGCCGAATTGCGGACTTCCCGGAGTCGTGTGGAGATAGTTATAGGGCGGTGACGGGTAGCGACTGAGCTCGGACGCCGGATGAGCGCTGCTGAAGTACTGAATGTAGTCCGAGAGGATCGGACCCCACGACCAAACGGGGATGTCGTCCCCTTGTTCGCCCGGTTGTCCACGATAGACTCCGTCCGGCCCGGGCAGACTCGTCAGCTGTAGGTGGTATTGCATCACGCTCCTCAGGGTGAAGCTGAGGGCCGCCGCTAACGTCGCGTTGAAGTGGAAGTCCTCGAACCAGGCGAGTTCCATGCCCCACCAGCCCTTCGCGGTGCTTGAGTCGAGATAGTTCGTGAGGTACGGAGTGCTGCCCCAATAGAACC
>VBMB01000010.1 GCA_005878525.1 Methanobacteriota archaeon | reverse complement strand
TGAACTGTCCCGGCTCGAAGTCGAACACGGGCTCATTTTCGAAGGTGAACCGGATGAGGTACGTCTGCGGAAACTTCGGGGCGATGTCGAAAACTTCCTTCACGATCACGGTGTGTTTGCCGGACCGGAACTTCACGGGCGGCTCCTGGACGGAGGGTTTTGGCACCGCCACCGCCTTCGCCGGAGCCGTCCCGCGAATCATACCAAGTTGGGCACCCAGCGAACCGATTTAAACATTTCTGGCGTAATGTGAAACTGCGCGAGTCACCGTTACGCGCAGCGAGCGCGGGGCGTTCATCGAGGCTTCTCGAGGAACACGTTGGCGTACAACAGGCCCGCGACGATTGCGCCGATGAACGGCCCGATCCAGTACACGTACCAGTTGTCGAAGAACTGCGCGACGATGGCCGGCCCGAACCACCGAGCGGGATTCATGGCGGCGCCCGTCAAGGGTCCACCCATCATGATGTCGA
>VBMB01000009.1 GCA_005878525.1 Methanobacteriota archaeon | reverse complement strand
GCCCTTCCGCCACGTGGCGACCGCCATCTCCCGCCTCCCCCGGCGGCGTAGCAACGCCGTCTATTTGTAGTTATTCGGCGCGGCTGCGGAGGGGTCTCACCTGATGTAGGACGCCGAGCCCCGGTCGAAGCCGGGGACGAACTCGAGGGCCAGCTGCGACGGCTGCCACGCGGCGTCCGGGAAGACGAGGTTCGGGAAGAACCGAGCGGTGTCGGCGGAGATCTGCGTGACGAGATGATCGACGCCGAAGAGCGTCTCGAGGACCCGGTGCGCCTGCTCACGGCACACCCGCTCGTCGATAAAGCCAATCGAGTGCAGGTACTCGTGCAAGAGGACGTAGAACGCGTATGGCTTGTAGAGCCGCGGGTTCGTCTCCTGAATTCGAAGGAGGGGGACCTTGTTCATCACGATCACGTTGCTCGCGACCGGATAGAACGCACCGAGGAACCCCTGCGGATGGTTACCGAGATCCGCGAGGGCGAGCATCAGGCCCGCCCGCGTGCGTCCGAGGACAGCCTCGACGGCCCGCTTCACCAGCTCGAAGACGTCGGCGAGGGTCCGCGCCTGGTCGAGCTTCGCGCTGAAGTCCATCAACCTTCTAACGGCGTCGGTGAGACTTAAGACATTGCTCGAGAGCACTCGACACGGGAACAACGGGGATGACGTCCCCTCAAATCCGGCGCCGTGGGACGGCCCTCTGAATACCACGGCTGGGAAAACCACTGAAACATTTATCCGACGAGATATCGACCCATATACGCAGCCCACCGCGCGCCTCAGGATCCATTTCCATGGTCGCACCCTCCCCGTATTACGCGGCATCCCCCGTCCGAAGGACGGCCTCGAGCCTTCCGTTCGGCTGGGGCGCCGTGACGGTCGTCTTGGTCGGAGCTGCCCTCCTGATCGTCGGCATCCTGCTGATCCTTTACGGGTTCCTCAATTTCCTCACGGGCACGATCGGCGCGGCGACGAGTTCGTCCTTCTCTGTGATGGGATTCTTCCAATCGTTCTTCGGCGCGATCATGCTCTTCGTGATCGGGGGCGTCCTCGCCGGAGTCGGTGGCTGGCTGATCCGTCTTTGGTGGATCTTCCTTCTGGTCGGCGTCGTGACCGGCGCGGGGAACGTAGGGAACACGGCCCGCGAGCGCGCCGAGCGCACGTCCGATGTTCGCGTCCGCTGCCGCAATTGTGGTTGCCTGAATCCCGAGTTCGTCCAGTTCTGCATGGCTTGCCAGAAGCCCGTGTGACCCGATCGTTGCCCGTCCGTTCGGAACCTATTTGAGTCCGCGGCGGGGTTCGCGCCGACCGATGGGGCTCGTCACCCGGTTTGCCCGACAATGGGTCGCCGGGGAGACGATGGCCGACGCGCTCCGCGTGGCGAACGAGGCGAATGCCCGCGGGATCGATGCCCTCGTAAACCATCTCGGGGAGCACTACCGCGAGAAAGCACCCGTCGAGGCGACGCGCCGCGAATACCTGGACCTGCTCGCGGCGATGCAGACCGAGGGCATCCGCGGGGAGGTGAGCCTCAAGCCGACCCAGTTCGGAGTCCTAATCGATCGAGCGTATGCGCTGTCCGAGATGATCCCGGTCCTTGAAGCGACGAGAGCGACGGGTCGGGTCCTGTGGCTCGACATGGAAGGAGCCAACACGACGGACGACACCATCTGGATCGGTGAGCAGCTTCTGACTCGATACGACCGCGTGGGGATCTGCTTGCAGGCGAACCTCAAACGTACGGGCGACGACCTCGAACGGCTCATCCGGGATGGCGCGCGTGTCCGCCTGGTGAAAGGCGCCTATAAGGAGACGCCGGAGATCGCCTACCGCACGCGGTCCGAAATCGACCGGGCGTATCTCTCGCACCTCGAGACGCTGTTCACGAGGGCCCGGCATTTTGCCGTGGGGAGCCACGATGGGCGAATGATCGACCGAGCCCTGGCCTTGGCGAAGGCGCATCCCACTCCGTTCGAGTTCGCGATGCTCCAGGGTGTCCGCGATCCGCTCAAAATCGAACTCGTCCGCGCGGGACACCAAGTCGCGGAGTACATCCCGTACGGGCCGAATTGGCTCCCGTACTTCACCCGACGGCTCCGCGAACGACCGCGCAACGTAATCACGATGGTCCGCTCCTTCGTGAGCGGCTGACACATCTTTTTCTCCCGTCGACCTTTGGGAGAGCATGGACCGCCGGGCCTTCACCCGCACGATGCGAATTCTCGAATCCCGTTACCCGGTGGAGGACTGGAGCCGCGGGATGACTCCGTTCGAGACTTTGATTTCGACCATCCTGTCCCAGAGCACGACGGTCGCCAACGAGCGCCGCGGCTTGAACGATCTCCGTTCGAGTGTCGGCGAGATCACCCCGCAACGACTCGCCGACACGCCGGAAGGGGAGATTGCGAAGGCGATCTGGCACGCGGGTCTTGTGACGCAGAAGGCACCGCGAATCCGCGGTGTCGCGAGAGCCCTCCTCGACGACCGCGGTGATCGCCTCGAACGGATCCTGGCGCTGCCGACGGACCGCGCGCGAGAGGAACTGATGGCCCTTCCCGGCGTGGGTCCGAAGACCGCCGATGTCGTCCTCGCGATGGCCGCCGGTCATCCGACGTTCCCGGTCGACACGCACATCGCTCGCATCGCCCGGCGATGGAACCTCGTTCGCCGAACGGACTACGAGTCGATTCGGGCGGCCCTGGAGCGATGGACCCCGCCGGAGAAGCGGAAGGCTTGGCACCTCGCCATCATCGCCCACGGCCGGACGCTCTGCAAAGCCCGCAATCCTCGGTGCGGCGAGTGCCCCGTGCGGCGCGACTGCGATTGGTACCAGCGCAAGCGGGCCCGAGAACGACGCACCCACCGCAGAGTACGGCGTGCAGCGACAAAGGATTAAGAGCGCCGCGAGATTAGCGCGCGAGAGAATTCTCGATGGCGTCGGTCTCGGACTATGTGCAACTGATGAAGCTCCGGATCGATTCCCTCCTCCTGCTCGTGGCGGCCGCCGGCTACATCGCGACGAGCGGGGTCGCGGTGGACGTCTGGCGATTCGGCCTCCTGATGCTCGCGGGCCTGTTGGGGGCCGCAGGCGCGAGCGCGACGAACCACTACCTGGACCGAGACCTCGACTCAGTCATGCACCGGACCCGGACCCGACCGCTGCCGCAGCACCGCATTGAGCCTCCGGCCCACGCGCTCGAGTTCGGCGTCGGATTGCTGATCCTGAGCCTCGCGATCGCGGGGCTCGGCATCAACCTCTTGACCGCCCTGATGATCGGGCTCGGCTATGCCGTCTACATTGGCGTGTACACGGTCGGACTCAAGCGGACCCACGTGAGCAACATCGTCATCGGCGGATTCGCGGGTTCCTGCCCTGCTCTCGCCGGGTCCGCCGCTGCAGCGAATTCGATCAGCCTGCAGGCGGTCCTCATCGCCATCCTGGTCTTCCTGTGGACGCCCGGACACTTTTGGGCCCTCGCGTACCGAAGCCGAGAGGACTACCGGCGGGCGCGGCTCCCGATGCTACCGGCCGTGTGGGGCGAGCGCACATCCGCCTTGGCGATTGCCGGCTCCACGGCGATCGTCGCCGTGGCGAGCATCGCCTTCTTCTTCACGGCGGCGTTCGATGCCATCTACCTCGCGGTCGCCATCATCTCCGGCGTCGTGCTCCTCGGCCTCACCGCGAAGTTCATTGCCCATCCGAGCCCAGAGAACGCCTGGGCGGGCTACAAGTTCTCCGGGATCTACCTCGCCCTCGTCCTCTTTGGAATGATGGCCGATGCCCTCCTCCGGATTCCCCTCTGACGTTCGTCTGTCGCGACACAACCTTCAGCTTTAATATCGCACCGACCTTAGCATCCCCCATCCTCGCGGGCAGCCGTTCCTGAGGCGACGAACATGGTCTCCCCCCTGAAGGCGGACCTCGCCGGCCCCCGAATCGACAAGGGCCTCGATGACGTCTACGTCAAGGAGACGTCGATCTGTTTCATCGACGGCCAGCGCGGGCGCCTCCTGTACCGCGGGTACGACATCCGAGACCTGGCGGCACACTCGACGTTCGAGGAGACGGTTTTCCTATTGCTCGAGGGACATCTCCCGAATCGGGAAGAGCTGGAGAAGGCGAAGGCCGACCTCGCGACGGCGCGCACGCTACCGCCGTCCGTCTTGCGGCTTCTCCGTTCGATGCCGGAGCACGCTCCGCCAATGGATGTCCTCCGAACGGCCGTCTCGTACATGTCCAGCTTCGATCCCGAACGCGACGACATGACACGCGCCGCGAACATGCGCAAAGCCCGTCGACTCGTCGCCCAGTTCGGGACGATCGTGGCCACGCACGAGCGGATCCGAAAAGGCCAACGGATCGTCCGTCCCGATCCCAAGCTCGGCCACGCCGAAGACTTCCTTCGCATGCTAACGGGCCGCAGGCCCGATGCCGACCATGCGCGGATCATGGACGTGGCGATGATCCTGTACGCCGACCATGCGATGAACGCGTCCACGTTCGCCGCGACGGTCGCGGCGTCGACCCTCGCCGATTTGTACAGCACGATCACCGCGGCGCTCTCGACGCTCAAGGGGCCCCTCCATGGCGGCGCGATCGAGGCGTCCCTCAACACGATCGAACGCATCGGCCATCCGAAGGCCGCGGAGGAATTCGTCCTGAACACCCTGCGGAACAAAGAGAAGGTCTACGGGTTCGGCCACCGCGTCTACAAGACGTACGACCCGCGGGCGCTCATCCTCAAGGACTTCGCCCGTCGCCTCGCGGAGATGAGCGGGGACGACACGTATTACCGGATCGCGACCGAGATCGAGGACACGGTCGTGCGACAGCTCGCCTCCAAACAGATCTTCCCGAACGTGGACTTCTACGCCGGACTGGTCTTCCACGGCCTCGGGATCCCGACCGACCTTTTCACAACGGTCTTCGCGATCGCCCGGATCGCCGGATGGACGGCCCAGGTCATCGAGTACTGGGAGGACAATCGCCTCCTGCGGCCGCTCGACTGGTACGTGGGCCCGAAAGACCTCGTCTACGTGCCCCTCGACGAGCGATCCTGAGGCGTCCTGCATGCCGTTGGAACGCCTCGTCCTCCGGCCCCCGGAGACGGGCCACAAGATCTTGATCGCGGAAAGCGGGCTTCGAGTCCCGGACGATCCGATCATCCCGCTGATCGAGGGCGACGGCATCGGCCCGGACGTCGTGCGGGCGGCCCGGAGCGCGATCGACGCCGCGGTCGCGAGCGCCTTCGGCGGACGTCGTCGAATCGCCTGGTACCCGGTCCCCGCCGGGGAACGAGCGATGTTCCAGTACGGCGACATGCTCCCGGAGGCCACCCTCGGGGCGATCAGAGAGTACGTCGTCGGGCTGAAGGGACCGCTGACCACGCCGGTGAGCGGTGGGTTCCGGTCACTGAACGTGGCGCTGCGGAAGACGCTCGACCTCTACGCCAACGTCAGGCCGGTCTACTGGATCCCCGGGGTCCCCAGCCCCGTCACGCATCCGGAACGCCTCGATATCGTCATCTTCCGCGAGGGCACCGAGGACGTCTACGCCGGCATCGAGTGGGAAAAAGGAACTGCCGAAGCGCGGCGGATGATCGAAATCCTCGACAAGGAGTTCCACACCCGAGTGCGCGCGGACAGCGGAATCGGCGTCAAGCCCATCAGCGAGACCGGCTCGAAGCGTCTGGTCCGGAAGGCGATCCGGTACGCGATCGACAACGGCCGGAAGTCCGTGACCCTCGTGCACAAAGGGAACATCATGAAGTACACGGAGGGCGCGTTTCGCACCTGGGGCTACGAGGTCGCGAAGATCGAGTTCCGAGAGTCGACGATCCCCTGGGACGACGTCGTCAAGTCGCACGGCGGCAAGATCCCGGACGGCAAGATCGTGATCAAGGACGTCATCGCGGACAACATGTTCCAGCAGCTCCTCTTGCGGCCGGAAGAGTACGACGTCCTGGCGACGACGAACCTGAACGGGGACTACCTGAGCGACGCAGCCGCGGCTCAAATCGGCGGGCTGGGCGTGGCGGCCGGCGGGAACATCGGGGACGCCCACGCGCTGTTCGAGCCCGTCCATGGGAGCGCGCCGAAGTACGCCGAGATGGACAAGGTCAACCCGACCGCGGAGATGCTCGCCGGCGTGATGATGCTCGAATACCTGGGCTGGCGGGAAGCCGCAGTCCGCCTGCGTTCGGCCGTCAAGTCCGTCGTCGGCTCGAAGGTCGTCACGTACGATCTCGCCCGCCTCATGCCCGGGGCCAAGGAAGTCCGCACCTCCGCCTTTGCCCGCGCGGTCGTCGATGCGATGGACGGGGCGGGCCGGTGACCGGCCGCGCCGGCCACGCCTGCCGGACGAACCTCGAGACGGCCATCTGCCGGGAGATGGACCGCCAGGAGCTGCCACACGAACATCGCTCCCTCCGGTTCCGGGTGTCCGATGCCCGCGGGGGCTCGACGAAGTATGAACCGGCGATCGTCGCGCACCGCGGTCCGATCCTGTTCCTCGTCGAGCCGATTGGCACGGCACGGAGCGCCGCCGTTCGACGCCTCACCGGATTCCTGCGGCAGCACTCGCCGGAGATCGTCCTCGTTCTCGTGACGACCGACGCGGCGCTGACGGAAATCGCTCCCGAAGCGTACGACGAAATCTACGGTGCATCCGATGTCGGAAGATTGACTGCACGAATCCGCGGGCAGGACCCGGAAGGAATCGTGCAGCCTTTCGAGAAGCCGCAACGACGCGTCAAGCGGTCCCGCGACACCGCCAAATAAGGCAAGGAACATCGCGAGCCGATGGCCGCCACCACCCACTGGACCGAAGATCTGTTCCTCCGCCATCCGGAGGTGTTCCTCCCGGTCCACGAGAACGCCTGGTCCACGGGCGAGGAGCAAGCGCGCGACCTGCGCGCGATCCTGGAGCGGTTTGGCGTCCCGCCGGGCGGCCGAATCCTCGATGTGCCGTGCGGCATCGGACGGCATTCGACGCGCCTCGCGAAGGTGGGCTACCGGACCGTAGGCGTCGACTTGTCCCCGGTGTTCGTCTCTCGCGCCACCGAACTCGCGCGCCAAGAGGGCGTGGCCGACCGCGCGACATACCACGTCGGAGATCTCCGGCGGCTCGCGGAAACGGTGCCGGCGACCGACGCGCCATTCGACGCGGCCCTCAACCTCTGGACGTCGCTCGGGTACTACGACGAAGAGACGGACGTCCGGATCCTCCAGGAGTACGGGAAGCTGGTCCGCCCCGGCGGCATCCTGGTCATCTACATCGTGAACCGAGACTTCGTCGTCCGGCATTTCGACCCGCAAGGCTACGAGGCGTTCGGCGACATCGTGCACATCGAACAGCGGCACCTGGACCTGGTGACGTCACGGATGCGGAACGAATGGCGGTTCTTCCGCAGAAACGGAGAGGACCTGGATCACATTCTGACGGTGCCGATCGAGCACTGCATCTACAGCCTCCACGAGCTGCGCCGACTCCTGGTCCGCGGCGGATGGCATCCGACGGAGGCGTTCGGCGGATTCAAGATGGACGCGCCCTCGATCGACAGCCCGACCCAGGTCGTCGTCGGGAGGCGATGAAACGCCCACAGGAATCGTTCGCCCGCCACTGGAGGACGTCGAGGCGATTCGGATGTTCCTCGAGAAGGAAGGCATCGCACCCGGGGCGCACCTCCTCGATGTGCCCTGCGGGATCGGACGACGGGCGGTTGGGCTCGCGGAAGCCGGATACCAGGTCGCTGCCGTCGATCCGAACGAGATGGGAATCGCCGCGGCAACCGAGCGAGTTCCCCATGCGGTCGTCAAGCGCCTCCACTTCGCCTCGGCGTCCCGCGACTCGCTTCCCGGATTGTCGGCAGGGGCCCGGTTCGACGCAATTCTGTGCTTGGACCATGCGCTGGGTCGGGGGTCCGCCGCGGACGACCTCGCATTCCTTCGTCGCCTTGCCGCACACATCCGCCCCGAAGGTCGGCTCGTCTTGGACCTCCTGAACCGCGACTTCTTCGCGTCTCGACAGCGGCCGTTCGCATTCCACACGATCGGGTCGTTCGAGCAGCACGAGTTCCGATCGTTCGACCCCGTGACCGGCGTGCTGCGATTGGAGTGGAAGTTCTACGAGCGCATCGGCGAGGACCTGAAGCACCGCACCGATTCGTCCGCGGAGCTCACCCTCCTCACGCCGAGGGACGTCGCATGGAACCTCGGACAATCGGGTTGGCGGATCGTCGGCGTCTGGGGAGGATGGCGACGGGAAGCCGTGACCGCGGATCATCGGAAACTGATCGTCCTCGCAACACCCGCGAGTTGAAAAGGGAAGGGCGCTTTCCTCGAGAGAACATGGCCCTCACGGCCCTCGACACGGTCGCGGTGACCGCCTTCCTCGCGGTCTCCTTGTCGATCTTCGGGCGGAAGATGTATCTCCGGCTCCGGTACTTGTTCACCGCCCAGCGGAAGGAGCCGCGGTGGGACCATCTTCCGACGCGCCTAAAGAACTTCGTCGTGTATGGGATCTTCCAGCGGAAGGTCGCGCGCGAGTGGTACGCCGGGGTGCTCCACTCGTTCATCTTCTGGGCGTTCGTGATCCTCGGGGCGAGCGTCGTGGAGATCACGGCGCAGGCGTACGCTCCGGGCTGGCGGGTCCCGACCCCAACGGTCGCGGGGTTCTCGCTCACCGGCCCGCTGTACCTGGCCGAAGAGGTCATCGCGGTCCTCGCGGCGATCGGGGTCGGGATGGCCCTCTACCGTCGGTATGTGATCCGACCGAAAAAACTCATGCACGAGGGGATGCGCGACGCGACGATCGTGCTCTGCTTCATCCTCGGAATCGTCATTTCGTTCCTCCTATTCAACGCGGCCGACGCCGCGGCCGGGACTGTCGCCCTCCCAGAATGGAAGCCGATTTCGTCGGCGATCGCGAGCACCTCGATCTTCAGATTCGACGCTGCACTGTGGTGGCGGACGTTGTGGTGGACCCACGTCGTCCTCTTGTTCTCCTTCCTGGCATACGTCCCGCACTCGAAGCACATCCACATCATCTTCGCGATCGTGAACACGTTCTTCATGGACCTCACGCCGAAGGGCGCCCTGAAAACGGTCGACCTCGAGACGTCGGAGACGTTCGGCGTGAACCGCGTCGAGCAGCTCTCGTGGCGGCAGCTCCTCGACGGGTACGCGTGCACGGAATGTGGACGGTGCACCGCCGCGTGCCCCGCGAACGCGACGGGCAAGCCGCTGAACCCGATGCGGATCATCACGAACATCCGGGACACGCTGAACGATCAGGGCGGTGCGATCATGAGAGACCAGGTCGACGGACTGCCGGACATGTTCCAGACCGTCCACACGGACGAGGGAATCTGGGCGTGCACGACGTGCTACGCGTGCGTGTACGAATGCCCGGTGATGAACGAGCACATGCCGAAGATCATCGACATGCGAAGGAACCTGGTGCTGACCCAGGGGAAGATCCCTCCCGAGTCGATGGACATGCTGCGGAACATCGAGACGAACTACAACCCGTGGGGTATCGGATGGGACCAGCGAGGACGCTGGGCCGAAGGGCTCGGGGTTCGGACGCTCGCGGAGGCGATCGCCGCGAACGAACCGGTCGATGTTCTGTACTGGGTCGGCTGCGCAGCCTCCTTCGACGACCGGAATCGGAAGGTCGCGCAGGCCTTCGCCCGCATCCTCAAGAAGGCAGGCGTCCGGTTCGCAATCCTCGGCGCCGAGGAGAAGTGCACCGGAGACCCGGCACGCCGGATTGGCAACGAGTACCTGGCGCAGACGATGATTCGGGCGAACGTGGCAACGTTGAACGGATACGGGGTGAAGCGGATCGTCGCGAGCTGTCCGCACTGCTTCAACGCAATCAAGAACGAATACCCGGATTTCGGAGGGACGTACGAGGTCGTCCACCACTCGCAGTTCCTCCAGGAACTCATCCGCGGGGGACGGCTGAATCCGACTCGGGACGTCCTCGAGTTCCTGACGTACCACGATCCCTGCTATCTCGGACGCTACAATGACATATACAATGAGCCGCGCGATGTGCTGTACCGGATCCCGGGCGTGCGCGTCGTCGAGATGCGCGAATGCCGCGATCGCGGATTCTGCTGCGGCGCAGGTGGGGCCCGGATGTGGATGGACGAGCGGACGGGCGAGAGGGTGAACCACCGCCGCTTGAGCCACATCGAGGAGACGCGGGCCAATGCGGTCGCCACCGCGTGCCCGTATTGCCTGATCATGCTCGACGACGCCGCGAAGACGAAGGACCGCGAGGACATCCGCCGGTTCGACATCGCGGAACTCCTCGAGCGGTCGCTCTCGTAGACGCCCGCGGCCACGACGTCATCTGCCGTGAAAGGTTTTTCTATCGCGGACGCCAGAGAGGGCCGAGGGGGCAGACCCATGGTCTTCGCTTCGAATACGGATGTCGCGGCCCTCGTCGGGCGTGTGGCCCTCGGGGCCTTGTTCCTGGCCCATGGCTGGCCGAAGATCAAAGATGTGAAGAAGCCGATCGGTTTCGTGAAGGGGACCGGGTGGCCCGGCGGGGCGGCGTTCGCCCTCCTGTTCACGTTGCTTGAATTCTTCGGAGGCATCGCCTTGATCATCGGGTTCCTGGCCCAAATCGTAGCCGTCCTCTTTGTCCTGGAAATGACGGCGACGACGATCTTCTCAAAAACGAAGCTGAAGAAGAAATTCATCCTGGGATACGAGCTCGACGTGGCGTACGCCGCCTTCGCCCTCGTCCTCGCGTTCCTGGGCCCGGGCGCCTGGTCCCTCGACCATCTCCTCGGCTGGGCCTAGAGGCTATTGATTTTCTTGGCCAAATCGAAGTCGAGGTTGGTGAGCCCGCCTTTGTCGTGCGTGGTCAGCGTAAGCCGGACCGTCGCCCACGAATTCGCGATGTCCGGATGATGGTTCATCGCCTCCGCGAGCGCGCCCACTTTGTTGATGAACGCGAGCGCCTCGGAGAAGTCGCGGAACGTCCACGTGCGATCGATCGCGTTGCCCGCGCGAGACCAACCGGGGACCTCGCGGAGGCGGGCCGCAATCTCGTCCTCGGAGAGAAGGACTCGCCGCGCCACGAGCGCGTGAAGGACCATGGCGGGCAAAAGGTTGGCGCCCCTGAAATTAACCTTATTTAAGGTTAACATGGATCACCCGCTCGGGCCGCCGGCATGGGCTACCGCACGATCACGATCGGGGTCTGCGCGAGGAGGTCGAATCCCCAGGCGATGTCGAGGCCCACCTGGAGGATATAGCTGTAATATGAATAAGTCCCGCGGTAGCTCGATGCGACATCCGCGGGGATCGGAATCTCGAACGTGAATGGCACACCGACGCGGATCTGCTCCATCGGCACCGACACCTCCGTGCGGTACGTCTCCGACGTCTCTTGCTGGCCGTCCGCCTTCGCCCATTCGCCGCCGAGGAGTCGGGTGTACACCCGGCGAATCCGGGCGTTCTCGGTCCGGCTCAGCGTGATCCGGCAACCGATCAGCTCGCGGGCGAAGAACCGATCGCCGTCCAGTTCCACGTAGACTTCGGGGCCTTGGCCTCCGGACCGGAACCGGACGGGCTGGGCGAACGTGCGGACGCTCGGACGGTCGTAG
>VBMB01000156.1 GCA_005878525.1 Methanobacteriota archaeon | reverse complement strand
TGGGAGTCGTGACGATGCCGTCGCTGCTCCCGTCCAGCTGGGGCGGATAGCACACCCCAACCCTGCGGCCCGTCCGTTACCGAAACGTTACCCACCCCCCTTCCGGCCGTGACGCCGGTGGGCTTGGTTTGCCGCGATGTAGTACGACCACAACAACCGATTCCCCAAGGAGGGGAGACACCCAATGACGTGTTCCATTCGTCGGGCGCTCGGGGTGGCCGTCGTGGCCGCCGCAGGCGGGGTGGTCCCACTGACCGCCCAACAGACCGCTCCACCGCCACCGCAGGTGACCGTGAGCGGCGTCGTGTATGGCCAGTATGTGTACCAGCTCAAGGACAGTTTGGGCGCAGGGGACCAGAACCAGTTCTCGATCCAACGCGCCTACATCAACGTGGTCGGCAAGTTCTCGGGCGGCCTACAGACGCGCGTGACGGGCGACCTCCAGCCCACCGGAACCGCGGGACAGAGCCAGGTCCTCCGCCTCAAGTACGCGTTTGCGGCGTGGACCCCAACCGGCAGCGACCTCACCTACAAGCTGGGCTTACTGCACACTCCGTGGCTCGACTGGGAAGAGGCGCTGTGGGACTACCGCATGCAGGGGACCATGGCGCTCGACCGCAACGGCTACGCCACTGCCTCGGACTTCGGCGCCGGGATCGACGGCAAGTGGCAGGACGACCAGGTGAACGGCCAGCTCACCGTCGTGAACGGTGAGGGCTACAACAATGGCACGGGAGACAAACGCAAGGACGTGATGGCGCGCGTCTCCGTCCGCCTCGTCAAGACCGACGACAACAGTCGCGTGGGTGGCCTCCGGGTCACCGGCTATGCCGGCGTCGGCAAGCACACGGGCGGGGGCGACCGCAACCGGTTCCTCGGCATGCTGTCCTACCGCTCGAAGCAGTTCACGCTCGCCGGCGAATTCGCCGCGACGAAGGACACCATATCGCCCGCCCCGCTCGGCACGAACACCAACCCCACCGGCCGGGTGATCAGTGGCTTCGGCGTCTACCACATCCCGAGGAGCGGCGTCGCGCTGATCGCGCGCGTGGATGTCGTCGACCCCAACACGAGCGCGAGCGGAGACCGGCAGACGCGGGTCATCGGAGGCATCTCCTATCAGGTCACGCCCAACCTCCGGGTGCTCGCGGACGTCGACAACGTGTCGTACGAGTCGAGCGCCGTCGCCGACCTCGATACGCAGCGGTCGCGAGGGCTCTTCCAGATGCAATTCACGTTCTGAGAGAAGGAATACGACCGAGGGGAAGACGATCAAGCATCACGCGGAAGGGTAACCTGCCGCTGCTCCATCAGCTCGCGGCTCGCGAACGGCTTGATCAGGGCGAGCCCCGCCACGAAGCCGCCCACGTGGGCCCAGAACGCCACGCCGCCCTGCGCCCGCGACAGTGATGAAGAAGCCGAGCGTGATCAGCGTGTGCACGCGCACGCGCGGGTATAGCAGGAGGTAGCCGCCCAGGACGCCGCTGATCGCCCCCGAGGCGCCGACCATTGGGACCACGGAGTGCGAATCGGCCAACGCCTGGGCTGCGGCGGCCGCCGCGCCGCACACGAGATAGAACACGACGAAGCGCCCATGCCCCATCGAGTCCTCGATGTTGTTCCCGAACACCCACAGAAACCACATGTTGCCGAGCACGTGGAACCAGCCGCCGTGCATGAACATCGAGGTGAGCACGGTCCACCAGTGGGGCGCGCCCGTCGTCACGCACTGCATCCCGGGGCCGAGCGGGACCGCCGTGCCCGGGGGCACCGTCCCGAGCACCTCGCCGGGAATCAGCCCCAGCTCGCACAGCGACCGGGCCAGAGGGCCCTCGGCACCGGCGCCCTGGAGGAAAATCCAAGCGGCCAGGTTCAGCGCGATGATCCCCACGGTGACAACGGGCGTGAGGATGGTGGGATTGTCGTCTTTGTAGGGGAACACGCGCGAAAGATAGACCCCTGTTCAACCCTCTGCCATATTGACACCTTTCCCCGGCACGGTGCTTGCTTCCGCGACCAACGGCAGCATGCGCGCATCAACGTTTTTTGATCGAAGGAGTGCCCCGTATGCCTGAGAAGATCATCGGCATCGACCTCGGGACGACCAACTCGGTGGTGGCGGTGATGGAGGGCGGAGATCCGGTCGTCATCCCCAACGCCGAGGGCGGCCGCACGACGCCCTCGGTAGTGGCGTTCACCAAGGACGGCGAGCGGCTCGTGGGCCAGGTGGCCAAGCGGCAGGCCGTCACGAACCCGACGAACACGGTGTTCTCGATCAAGCGGTTCATGGGGCGGCGCATGGGCGAGGTCACCGAGGAGATCAAGCGGGTTCCCTACAAGGTCAGCGCCGGGACGAACGGCCTGGCGTCGGTCGAGATCCAGGGCAAGACGTACACCCCGCCCGAGATCTCCGCGATGATTCTCCAGAAGATGAAGCAGACGGCGGAGGACTATCTCGGCCACAAGGTCGAGAAGGCCGTGATCACCGTTCCCGCGTACTTCAACGACTCGCAGCGGCAGGCCACGAAGGACGCCGGCAAGATCTCCGGGCTGGACGTGGTCCGCATCATCAACGAGCCGACGGCTTCGGCGCTCGCCTACGGGCTCGACAAGAAGAAGGAAGAGAAGATCGCCGTCTACGACCTGGGTGGCGGGACCTACGACATCTCCGTGCTGGAGCTCGCGGAGGGGGTGTTCGAGGTGAAGGCGACGAACGGTGACACGCACCTGGGCGGCGACGACTTCGACGCGCGCATCATCCAGTGGCTGGTGGACGAGTTCAAGCGCGACCAGGGGATCGACCTGTCCAAGGATCCGATGGCGCTGCAGCGGCTCAAGGAGGCCGCCGAGAAGGCGAAGATGGAGCTGTCCACGGTGATGCAGACGGAGATCAACCTCCCCTTCATCACGGCGGACCAGTCCGGGCCGAAGCACCTCAACCTGACGCTCACGCGGGCGAAGCTTGAGCAGCTCGTGGACGACCTGGTGCGGCGCACCATCCCGCCGATGCAGCAGGCCCTCAAGGACGCGGGGCTCAAGCCCTCCGACATGGACGAGGTGATCCTCGTCGGCGGCCAGACGCGGATGCCCAAAGTACAGGAGCTCGTGAAGGAGTTCTTTGGCAAGGAGCCCCACAAGGGGGTGAATCCGGACGAGGTGGTGGCGATCGGCGCCGCGATCCAGGGTGGCGTGCTCGCTGGCGAGGTGAAGGACGTGCTGCTGCTCGACGTGACGCCGCTGTCGCTCGGCATCGAGACGCTGGGCGGGGTCACGACGGTGCTGATCCCGCGGAACACCACGATCCCGACCCGCAAGTCGGAGATCTTCTCGACCGCCGAGGACAACCAGACGACCGTGGAGATCCACGTGCTCCAGGGCGAGCGCCAGATGGCGGCGGACAACCGCACCATCGGCAAGTTCCAGCTCACCGGGATTCCCCCGGCACCTCGGGGCGTTCCCCAGGTCGAGGTGACGTTCGACATCGACGCGAACGGCATCTTGCACGTGTCCGCCAAGGACAAGGCCACGGGCAAGGAACAGAAGATTCGCATCGAGGCGTCCTCCGGGCTCGGTGACAAGGACATCGACAAGATGGTCAAGGAGGCGGAGGCGCACGCCGCCGAGGACCGGAAGCGGCGCGACGAGATCGAGCGGCGCAACCGGCTCGATGCGATGGTGTATGAAGTCGAGAAGAACTCGAAAGAGTGGGTGGACAAGCTGGAGGCGTCGACGAAATCGCGGCTGGACGGCGCGGTCGACGGCGCGAAGAAGGCCCTCCGGAGCGGCAACCCCGACGACATCGGCCGGGCCCTGGACGAGCTGCAGCAGGCCTACTCGGCCGCCGGCGCGTCGCTCTACGCCGCGACGCGAGGCGCCAGCGGGGCGGGCGCTGGCGGGCCGGGAGGGGCAGAGGCAGGACCGGAAGCGGGCGCGCAGCCGGGCGGCGCCGCCGGAGGCCAGAAGGAGAACGTGGTCGAGGCCGACTACGAGATCGTGGACGACGACAAAGGCAAGAAGAGTTAAGGGGGAGCGATGACCGTACGGACGCGGGACTGGTTGAAATTCGGGTCACTGGTGGCGATCGCCTTCGTGCTGGGGCTGGCATTCGCGTCGTCCCTCGACCTGCCGAAGAAGGGCGGCGCGGCGGAATCGTTGCTTGCCGCCCAGCAAACCACCGCCCCGCCCAGGACGCCGCTCCCCGGGGCCAAGCCCATCGCCGATCTGAGTGAGGCGTTCGTGGCCGTGGCCGAGCACGTCAAGCCGGCCGTGGTGTTCATCCGGTCCGAGAAGCGCCAACGGGCGAGCGACCTGCGGCTACCGCCGGGGTTCGACGACTTCTTTCCGCAGCTCCGGCGCCGGCCGCAAATCGAACAGGGCTCGGGCTCGGGCTTCATCGTCTCCACGGACGGCTACATCCTGACCAACAACCACGTGGTTGCGGGCGCCGATCGCGTCACGGTGAAGCTCCTCGACAAGCGGGAG
>VBMB01000157.1 GCA_005878525.1 Methanobacteriota archaeon | reverse complement strand
GGAACGTTGTCGTTGTGAGAGATGGCGTAACCGTTGCGGCGATGTTCCCGCAGACGTTCAAGGACCGATCAGTTCAGGTCGGAGAGTCTTACGTTTTTCCGCGAGCGGGAATCGACCCTCTCGGACTCGACCGCGACGCGCTCGCGCGCACGCTTCGCGCCGCGAAAGGCCAAGTCGTGCGCGTCCTCGCCAGCATCCTGAATCTCGGCGGGACCTACGCGGAGGAACTGTGCCTCCGAGCGGGCGTCGACAAAGACACGAAGGTGAAAGAGATCAGCGATCCCCAAGTGGACGCACTCTACACCGCGTTGAACAACATCGCTGTAGCGGTCGATAAGGAGCGCCGTCCCGCGGTCGTCTTCCGGGAGGGTCACGCCATCGATGCGACTCCCATCGAGCTCATCCAGTACCGCGACGTCGAGCGGCGGGAGTTCCCGACCTTCAGTGCGGCGCTTTCCCACTACTTGACCGTCGCGGAGCCGGAAACCGCGACGGCGGAAAACGTCGCGGCGAAATTCGAACGGCGCATCGCTCAACAGCGAGAATCCTTGGACGCGTTGCGGGAGGAGGCGATGCGGCTCGAGGCCCAGGCGGTCTTCCTGTATGGGCATTACCAAGTCTTCGACGAACTCCTGAAAGCGATCCGTGAGGGCCGCGCCCCGCCGGAACATGCGCAGATCAAAGCGATCGACCGGAAGGAACACACGGTCACGCTCGCCATCGGCGATTTCGATGCGATCACGCTAGGCTACGAGAAGGACGTGACCGCGAACGCTCAAGCCCTCTACGACCGCCGTAAGGACGCTTTGGCCAAAGCCCAACGGGTCGAAGAGGCAATCGCCGCGACGACCGCGGAAATGGAGGCCGCGCAGGCGAAGGCGATCAAGGTCGCGAAGCGGCCGCGAATCAAATCGACGAAGGCGATGTGGTTCGAGGCCTACCGATGGACGATCTCGTCGGAGGGGTTCCTGATCCTGGGCGGTCGAGATGCGCGTACCAACGACCAACTCGTGAAGAAGCACCTGAAAGAGGGCGACCGTTACGCGCATGCGGACGTGCACGGCGCCCCGTCGACGGTGATCAAGGATGGCGCGCGGGCTACAGAAGTCACGTTGCGGGAGGCGTGCGAGTTCGCCCTCGCGTACAGCAAGGCGTGGTCCGCGGGACTCGCGAGCGGGAGCGCATACTGGGTCCTGCCGGAACAGGTGTCGAAGCAGGCGGAGTCCGGCGAGTTCCTGCCGCGAGGAGCTTTTGTCATCCGGGGCAAGAGGAACTACTTCCACGACCTGCCCGTCCGCATCGCCATTGGCGAGGTCGAGGTCGAAGGTCACCGCAAGATCATGGGCGGACCAGTCACCGCCGTCGCAGCCAAATCCACACGGTATGTCGTCCTCGCTCCGGGGAAGGGCGACCGCGAGGGCATCACCAAGAAACTCGCCTCGATCTTCGGGGTCCCGATCGAGGAGATCGCTCGAGCGATGCCCCCTGGAAGCGTCGAAATCGTCGAACGAAAGGGCATCGAGGCGTAGGTGCGCGCCACGATCGGGGCGGTAAGCCCTATACATCCGAGCGCCATTATGGTCCGGGCGGGTTTTCGGAGGGTGGATGTCTCAGGCCGACGCTGTCGTCGTCCAACTCCCGGACGATGAGCGACCGACGAAGTGGTACAACATTCAGGCGGACCTCCCGGAGCCGCTCCCCCCGCCGAAGGACCCGGCGACCGGTCCGTCGCGCATCAAGGCTCTCCCGGAATTGCTCATCGGCGAATGCCTGCGGCAGGAGAACTCCACGCAGCGGTGGATCGATATTCCCTCGGAGATCCAAGAGTTGTATCGCCAGGCGGGCCGACCGAGGCCGTTGATCCGCGCCCGCCGCCTCGAGGAACGACTTGGAACCCCCGCACGCCTGTACTACAAGACGGAATTCTACAGCCCGACGGGCAGCCACAAAGTGAACACGGCCCTCGCGCAGGCATGGTACGCGAAACAGGAGGGGTACGAGCGCCTGACGACGGAGACGGGCGCCGGCCAGTGGGGCACCGCGCTGGCGTACGCGGCGAGCCTCGCCGGCCTGTCGACGACCATCTTCTGGGTCCGCGCGGTCCACGACTGGAAGACGCAGCGTCGGCAGTTCATGCGAATGTACGGCGCGACGGTCCACGCTTCACCGAGTCCGGAGACGGCAACGGGACGCGCCCTCCTCGAGAAAGATCCGCACCACCCGGGATCCCTCGGCATCGCGGTGTCGGAAGGACTCGAGGACGCCGGGCGCGATGAGAAGGCGATCTATTGCCTCGGCTCCGTCCTGAACCATGTCCTCCTCCATCAGACGGTCATCGGCCTCGAGACCCAGCGTCAGTTCGAGCAGATCGGTCAGTATCCGGACCTGATGGTCTCGAGCCTCGGCGGCGGATCGAACTTCGGAGGTTTCACCCTCCCGTTCTTCGCCGACGCGTTCCACGGCAAGGGGATCCGCCTCATCGCGGCGCAGAGTGCTGCGGCCCCGAACCTCCAGGGGGAATACCGGTACGACTTCGCAGACCATGCGGAACTCACCCCGATGCTCAAGATGTACACCCTCGGCCACCGTACAGAGATGAAGCCGGTCCGCGGCGACGGGCTGCGGTACCACGGCTGCTCCCCGATCCTCTCGCTCCTGCGGCACCGCGGCCTAATCGACACGATCGCCTACCCGACCGACGAGCGACACGTCTTCGAACGGGCCCGTATGTTCGTCCAGGCCGAGGGGTTCCTCCCCGCCCCGGAGAGCGCGTACAGCATCGCATGCGCAATCGACGAGGCTCTGAAGGCGAAGGATGCCGGCGAGCGGACGGTCATCGCGTTCAACGTGAGCGGCCACGGTTTCATGGACATGGAAGGATACGCGGACGTCTTGGGCCTCTGAGCGGCCAGCGGCGTGCCCGCATCAAGTTGATAAAGGACGTCCGAGTGCTCAGGAGATACCACTCAGTGGGGTGGGGAGTCCATGGGAGCCTACCTGCGCACCTTCGCCCTCTTTGTCTTGTTAACAGGCATCTTCGTCGTCTTCGGCTGGGCGATCGGGACCGTGTGGCTCGGCAACGCGGTCGGCGGAGTCCTGACGTTCCTGCTCCTTGCGGGCGCGATGAACGCGATCGCCTACTTCGCCTCGGGCCGCATCGTCCTGTGGTCGTACCGCGCCAAGCTCGTCACGGAGGCCGAAGCGCCCGGGCTGTACCGGATCGTCCGGCAAGTGACGCAGCAAGTGAACCTGCCGATGCCCAAGGTGGCCATCATCCCGACCCAGACGCCGAACGCCATGGCGACGGGCCGGAATCCGCAACACGCGGTCGTCGCGGTGACGCAGGGCATTCTGAGCCTCCTCTCGGAAGACGAGCTCCGAGGCGTCTTGGCCCACGAAGTCTCGCACGTCCGGAACCGCGACATCCTCGTGATGTCGGTCGCCGCGACGCTCGCGGGCGCCATTTCGTTCATGGCGCGGATGTTCGGCTGGAACATGCTGTTCGGGGGCGGCTCGCGGGACCGGAACGGAAACGCGGCCACGCTCATCCTCGCCCTGGTCGGGATGATCCTCGCGCCGATCGCGGCCATCTTGGTGCAGGTCGCAATCTCCCGGAGCCGGGAATACAAGGCGGACTACAGCGGCGCGAAGACGATCGGACAGCCGCTCGCCCTCGCCTCGGCCCTCGAGAAACTCGAGGTGGCGAACCGGCGGAGACCGCTCACGTTCGGCAGCCCGGCCTCCCAGAGCTTGTTCATTGTGAACCCATTCGCCGCCGGCGCGTTCGTGCGGATGTTCAGCACCCACCCGCCGATCCAAGAGCGAATCGCCCGTCTGCGGGCGCTCGCCCAAGGCGTCGACAAGTACTGAAGCTCAACCGAACTCGTGGCCGACGTGGCGGCCGTGGCGGGCGTCGAGATCGCGAATCTTGTCCCGCACTTTCATGTTCGGCTCGAGGATTTCGTACTCCTCGAGGTAGTTCCGGTCCTTGTAGACGACCGTCGTGCGGCCGTCCTTCACCGTCCGGATCACGAGGTTCAGGTCGCCCCCGCCCTCCGGGCCCTCGTAGAGCGTGTAGAACCCTAGGAAATGGCCGATCATCTCTTCGAAGCCGGAATGGGGATAGTAGAAGCGGAAACGGACGCGGTCCCCCGGAAAGATGTCCATCTTCTCGAGGAGCTTTTCGTCGAGGATCCCCGCCTCCTTCAAGATGCGACGCTCCTCGGTGATGTCGTCCTTAGGCTCCGCCATGGTGCCCAGCGAGACAGCCGCCGTTCGACTTAAACCAGCGCCTCGCGTCTCTCCTCCGGTCCGATGTTCGCCGCGCGATTAGGGGCGCTCCGAATCTCCGAGACCTTCTTCCATGCGGGCCACCGCCTCTCGATGGCGTAGTCCAGAGACCCTCGGCTCGGGCCGAACGTCGCGTTGATAATCATGAGGAGGAGGAACACAAAGGCGTAGATGATTCCGGTCCCGATATCCGTTGAACTTGGACCATAGGGACCCCCGAACCCCTCTGGCACCGACCAGATGATGAGACTGAGAAAGATGCCAGCCGTGTAGGCCACCTTCCGCATGAAGCCGAGAAGGAGAGCGATTCCCAGGGCCAACTCCAGCAGGCCGATTGTCGTGGCGAAAAAACCGGGGTTCGCGCTCACGGTCTGGCTCCAGAAGCCGAACCAGGGCTGCAACCAGCTCGGCTGCCCCTGGCCCGCGTCGGAGATCATCTGGGCCAACGAATCTGCGAAGCCAGGCTGGAACTTGAACGCTCCATCTATGGTCCAGACGACACCGAAGATCACCCGCACGGTAGTCTTCAGGGATCCCAGGTGCCGCACGAACCAGTTGTCGAGGAAGACTTGAATGGACGCCATGGTGCTTGCCCCGCGAGGCCAGCTGCCGGGCGGTATTTGAGGGATGGACACGTACCGACCATACTCGTGCGTGTGACCTGGACTCCTGAATCTTGCGATCAGAGAACGGTCGTCTGTTGAGGTGCGGAGGATCCCCAACGCTCGGCCCCGTTCAGGCGTCCATGTACCGGTAGAACTCGTACGGCGAGGGCCGCAGCGAGGTCTGCAGGTGCTCGTCGAGCTTCAGCTCCTCGTACTTCTCGAGGAGATCCTGCGGGAAGACCGTCTTCAGGAACATGTAGTCCGATTGCCCGGGTCGATCTTCCGCTTGACGCCGTCCAAGCCCGCGCACAGCATCGCCGCGAACGAGAGGTACGGGTTGCAGGCCGGGTCCGGCGTGCGGTACTCAATCCGCTTCGCGGCCTCGATGCCCTGGTAGTACATCGGGATCCGGATGTTCGCGCTGCGGTTGCGCTTCGACCAGGCGATGAACACCGGCGCCTCGTAACCGGGCACGAGCCGGCGGTACGAATTCGTCGTCGGGTTCGTGAACGCGCACAGGCTGCGGGCGTGGTCCATGAGCCCTCCGATGTAGTAGCGGCAAGTCTGGCTGATCTCCGCGTACTCGTCGTTCGGATCGTACATCATGTTCTTGCCCTTCGACCAGAGGCTCTGGTGGACATGCATGCCGCTCGCGTTGTCGCCGAAGATCGGCTTCGGCATGAACGTCGCCATCATGCCCATCTTGTGGGCGACCATCTTCATCACGTACCGGTACGTGACGACGTTGTCGGCCATCGGCACGAGTTCGTCGTACCGCATGTCGATCTCGCATTGGCCCGCCGTCGCGACCTCGTGGTGGTGCGCGTCGAGCGTCATCCCGAAGGAATCGATCAGGACGCGGCACGCCTCGTTGCGGTAGTCTTGCAGGCTGTCGACCGGCGGCGCGGGATAGTAGCCCTCCTTGAAACGGATCGGGAAGTTCTTGCCGTTGGTATCTTGCCACGGCGCCTCCCGGGAGACGATTTCATACCCGGCGCCGGACCACGGGTTCCGGACCGCGTCCGGGGTCGGCAACAGTCGGATGCCATCGAAGACAAAGAACTCAATCTCCGGACCCCAGTACGTCGTGTCGTAGCCCTGGTCCCCCGCGAACTGGGCCGCTCGCTGCGCCATGAACCGGGAGTCGCGCGTGAACCGCTCATGACTGCCGCCCTCGTAGACGTCCACGAAGAAGCGCGCGGTCTTGTGCGCGTCGTCATACCATGGGAGGACGGCGAACGTGGAGGGGTCCGGATCCATGACCATATCGGACTCGTGGATCTCCTTGAACCCCTTGATTGAGGAGCCGTCCAGCTTGCCGACGCCTCGCTTGAATTCTTCGGCCCCGAGGGACGTCGACGGAATCGTGATGTGCTGCAGCGCACCGAGCACGTCCACGAATTGGAGGTCGATCCATCGGATCCCTTCGGTCT
>VBMB01000008.1 GCA_005878525.1 Methanobacteriota archaeon | reverse complement strand
CTGGACGACCTTCGTCTACGTGCCGATCGCGCACTGGAACTGGGGCGTCGGCGGATGGCTCAAGTCGCTCGGGGTCATCGACTTCGCGGGCGGCCTGGTCGTCCACACCGCCGCTGGCGTGTCGGCGGTGGCGGCCGCGCTTGTCATCGGACGACGAAAAGGCGTCGAACGCCTGGATAGCCGGCCGAACAACATCCCGTACGTCATCCTGGG
>VBMB01000007.1 GCA_005878525.1 Methanobacteriota archaeon | reverse complement strand
TCGCGGTGGGCGCGGTCTGCGGTCTGGTGGCGATCACACCCGCCTCCGGATACGTCGGCCCGATGCCGTCCATCATCATCGGGCTGGTCGCCGGGATCCTCTGCAACTACGTCGGGAGCTGGCGGGCGCGGACGACGCTCGATGACTCGCTGGATGTCTTCGCATGCCACGGGGCCGGCGGGATCTGGGGGACGCTCGCCACGGGCCTGTTCGCCTCTTCGCTCATCAACCCCGGCGGCCCGAACGGCCTGTTCTTCGGGAACCCCGGACAACTCGGGATTCAGGCTTTGGCCTGCGTCATCGTGGCGGTCTTCGCGTTCGCCGGGTCCTACGTCATCCTGCGCATCATCAACCTCTTCACCCCGGTGCGGGTCAGCCCGGCCGAGGAAGACGCGGGCCTCGACATTTCGGGATTCGGCGAGGAGGCCTACGTGGGAGAGGCGGAGGAGGCTCGTTCGACCGGAGTGGGATCCGACCCGTAATGGGTGGCGTGCGGCGGTCGATACGCTCCGCTCCTCCGCCGAGGACACCGCCGCCTTGGCGGCCGCCTCACCACTGTTCGCCGCGCAATGCGGCTCTCAAGTTCTTCAGAAGCCAGCGCACGCGGCGCCGGATCCCAAGGGTCCGTTTCTTCCGGAATCAAATCACCTCCTGTTCGTGTCTTGGCCCTCGCGTCGAGAGCGCTCGGGGCCGAGCGAATCGAAGACCCAACTCGAGGTCTACGTCCTCGGATGCTGCCCTTACACCATGCCCCGCTGATCTTCCAAGGCGCAAAACACGAGAGCCTTCGCTCTCAGTACGCTCGGGAGCCCGCCACGGGCTGCGTCGGTTTGTCCTTCGTGTCGATGCGGTTCATGGTAGTGGAAACGCAGGATCTCCATGTATTTCAACATCGCGACCTCGGCTGCGCGGTCGCATGTGCGGCGGTTCAATCGATTGACCGTCTCTAGGAGTACAGCTTCGGCTTCGCCTGCGGCTCGTTCCAGTACGGCCGCGTGGTGACGTACTTCAGTTTCGCCTCGAAGAGATCGTTCAGGAACTCCTTCTCCGTGTCCTGCATCTTCGCGAGGATCTTGCTCGCGGTCGTCGGGCCGACGCCGTAGACCGAGTTTGCGTAGACCGCCCGCTTCCCGTAGATGGCCACAAGATCGGCGACCTGCTTCGAGCGAGTGAGCAGTTTCCGTTCTTCGTCGGTGAGGTCCAGTTTCCTCATCCGCTTCGCATAGGCATCTCGCACGGTCCACGCAGCCCACCCGAGAACCGTCAGAAGACGCGACTTGCAGTTAACACACTCCGGATGGTCCGGCATCCGGCCGATTCGGACCTCTTCGTGGAAATGGCCGCACTCGAAACACAACAGGTGCACGGGCTCGGAAGACAAGTGGAGTCGCATCCGATCCAGGATCTCCTCCCGTTCCGCCTCCGGGGAGAAGAGTTCCGGCGCCTCCACATAACGGCGGAGGATCGGATACGCCAGCGGCGTCGGCGTCTCTTCGGAGCGGTGAATCACGACCTCGATCTCGCCCGATCGGATCTTTCGGACGATCTCTCGGACCCGGGCGAAGTCGGCGTGAAGGAGGAGCGCCTCCCGCACCGCCTCGTCGTAGATCGGCGTGTTCGCGAATCGAATCTCGAACGACCGAAGATCGCCTTCGCCAACCGTGAGGCCGCGGCGGATCGCCCCGAACCGCTCCGCGATCCCCTTCATGTAATAGCCCAGGGGGAGGTGGTCGGTCAGGAGGGCCTGGAGACCGCCCTCGAGCGTTTCGTCATCCAGCCTCAGCAGGCCGTCCACGAGCGCCTCGACATCGAGCTCGCGGGTGTCGGCGACGAGTTCGTACAGGATCCGGTACGGGTCCGTCCACCAGAACCGCACGAGGTGCTTGCGGGCGAGGAGCTCCTCGATCAGGTCGCCCAGAGTGACGTTCACGACCTCGCCGAACGACGCATGGACGATTAGGAACCGGTCAAACGCCTCGATGACGATCCGGTCGTCTGTCGGGACGGGAGCGCCGGACTTGCGGTGATTCGCGTGCTCCTCGACGAGTCGCTTGGCTCCAGTCCTGTTGATCGGCCACGCTTTCTCGAAGTGCTCGATGGTCTTGGGGACGCTCTCTCGGTCGAGCCGCGCATCAATCTCCTTGCGGATCCGACCGACGCGCTGCGCCAGGCCGAACGGCACGGGCAGCATCTCGCCGTCCCAGCCGGGAATCATCGCGTTCGGATCGGACACCGGGGTCACATAGACCATGCCGTCCCTCCCGATCTTCTCGATCTTCCAGGGACGTCCGCGGACGATGAAGTGCAATCCCTCGCGGGCCTGGATGATCATGAACTCCTCGCCGAGGATCCCGACCTGTCGCTGCGTCGTGAGGTCCATGACCGGATAGCGGCGCTCGTCGCGGATCGTCGAGAGGTTCTCGAAGTAATAGCGACGGCCCTTCGGCGTGACGCGGATCCTTTCCGCCTCCTGGCGAATGATGCCGAGGTGGGAGAGGAACTCGGCGACGCGGCCCGCTTGGGGTTCGTCGAGCTCGCGGTACGAATCCGCCGTGCGGATTGTCGAGAGGATCTCAGACCATGGTGCGGTGCCGCCTTGGTCCAAGGCGCAGCCCGCAATCTGATGAGCGAGGACATCAAGGGCGAGTCGATGGATGTGCAGCGGCTCGAGGTCCTGGTCCTTCGCGGCCCCAACCGCCGCGAGAGACTCAATCGCGTCATCCGATGAAACCGCGAGGACGAGCCCGCGGGACGTGCGATCGAGCGTGTGGCCCGAGCGTCCGACTCGCTGGATCAAGGACGTGACTTGCCTCGGGGAGTTGTACTGAACGACCTTGTCCACCGAGCCGATGTCGATGCCGAGCTCAAGGGTTGAAGTCGAGACGAGACCTTTGATGTCGCCACCCTTGAAACCCGCCTCGACGCGCTCTCGTTCCTCCCGTGGGAGAGAACCGTGGTGGACGGCGACATCCTTACGGACCATGGAGAGACGGGAACCAAGCAGCTCCGCGAGCGGGCGGGCGTTCACGAAGACGAGGGTCGACCGACTTTCGTCGAGGGTATCCTCGATTGCGGAGAGGCCGGCGGCCGCCTCGGGAGTGATGTAGAAGTCCCGGGCGGTCTCGAAGTCTTTGTCGATCGGACGCGGCCACTCGACCCGATATTCGTATCGCTTCTCGAGCGGCGCGACAAGAACCCGGAGCGGCGTCTCCCCGCCAAACAGGGAGGCGATTGCGTCCGGATGACCGACGGTTGCCGACAGGCCGATTCGTTGGAAATCCCGTTTCGTTTTCCGGGGAGGATCGCCTGCAGGGTCTCGGGTGTGGTGATCAGAATATCGGGAGGGTTTGCGGCCTGTTTCCGACGCTCCGAGGGTGGAGTGTCCCCGTGCCGCACGGCCGCCGTGAGCTTGGTGGACGCGACGAGGCGGAGAACTCGGTCGATGAGATTTCGGTTGAGCGCACGAAGAGGCGTGACGTAGAGGGCGCGGATCCCCTCTCGATCGTCCGCTCCGAGTGCCTCAAGGACCGGAAACAGAGCGGCTTCGGTCTTGCCAGACCCGGTCGGTGCGACGACGAGAAGTTGCGAACCTGACTGGATTTTGAGGATCGCCTGGGTCTGCATCTCGTTCATTTTCGAGATGCCGGCACGATGAAGCAATTGAGGCAGCCCTGAGCTAACTGCGATTGTCTGATCTTTCGGTCTCAAGAATGCGCGTGACAGAGTTCGAACAATAAAAACCGTTCGGAGGGTCGGCCGAACCTAGCGGCCACTCTGGCGTCCTCAAGGGGCAAAGTTCAAACACCGACCACAAACGTGCGAATCGATAGTTGCCTGAAATGGACCTGCGAAGAAAAGACTAGCCGCGAAATTGCGACTCGATGAGCGTACGTGTGGCCTGATCGGGACCGTCAGTCTTCCAGAGGGTAACTGCGTACTGCTTGCCGTCCGTCCCGATGAGACGGAGACTTACCCAAGAACGCGGTCGGTCGAGACTCCTTCGTTTTACGACACGGAGATTACGAGGGCGGATCTCACAATACTGCCGCGCCCCGAGAGACTTTACTTTCTTGAGCCTGGCCTCTTTTGCGGCCGCAGTAGGAACGCCCAACGGCGTCAGCTCTCCTTTGAGTTCTCTCCAGGGATCGATGTCGCGCACCAAGACGATTCTCTTGTTTGTCACGAAAAGTTTGCTTGACGCCCGCCCCCCGAACCCCGGGAACATTATTTTCGGGAGGAACCTGCGCCATGGAGACGAAACGTTCGCATCCCACCCTGTCGTAACTTTCAAGATCTCTTCCCCCGACTCCGGGATCAATCCGCCCGCTTCGGAGTAAATTCTTGCTAACCCGTCTAGGTCACCCACCTTGACGACCGGATGCTCATTTCCACCGGTTTCCATCTCAAGGCACCAGCAGCAACGTTGGAGCAGGAGGATCAAGCGAGTTTTCGAACCTTGCCGTGTCGGCGAGGACATTCAAGAGTCTAATCAAGGCGTCTTCGGCGACCTCTGAAGGAATTTCGCTGCCGAACACATATTCGAAGAGGAACGTGACCGTACTGCCCGGGGTGCTGACTATCTTGAGAGCGAGAGGGTTCGGCATGATCCCAAGGAGCGCCTCGGCCCCAACAGTAATCGTCAGACCGAGCTGCCACCCGAGCATCGCCGCAGCTCCATACAGCGGGACGACCGCGATGATTGTGTCGACGAGAATGGCGCCCGCACTCTCGTAGTGGGACAGTCTCCTAATCGGGTTGTCTGTTTGACCTGCTTGAAACACTTCATATGATGCCAAGATCCCCCCGACAGCTATCGCCGCAACAACGCCCAACCTAATCTTGACACCTGCTGTGACTGTCCGTGCTTCGAAGATTCGTTCAACAAGCACCACGTCGGACCTGAGTACTCCGAACACTGCGGTTGCCCCGGCGAGAGCGTAAACTGTTCCTTTAACAACGTCCCCATCACGGAAGGCCAAGACGGCCTGGCTACCGAATATTGCGAGAGTTGCCCCGATTGCCGCACCCCGCAGGGCCGACCTCAGCTGGACATATTTCACGCCCGTCAGTAAGCGCGAATCGTCCAGATTATCGACAATCTCGCCTCGAATCTCCCGCTCAATCAGACGGACTTCCGTAAGCGTAACGCCAGGAATCTCCGGGTGCGCGACCCGTACTTTCACGGTCTGCGTGGCCGTCTCGCCGATGACGTAATACGGCTGATCGGTTTCGAGATTCGTGAGCTTCGTTATCGTGAAGGTCGATCTCCCAAAGGTCATCTCCTCCAGCGCGCCCGATGGGACGTTCAGCACCGGCACGAGGATGCTCGCGGTGAGTTGGCTCGTGATGGAGATGCCTTGCCGGATTATCTTGAAAACCCTGAGAGCGACGCCAAAGCCATCCTCCGATTTCCTGACCCACTCGCCCTCGGGTGCCCACGTGATTGAGTCTTGGAAGGAGGCAACCTCTTCGGGAGAGTCGCCGAGGAGGTAGACGGCGTCCGCAGCCGCGGGGGCTCCGGAATCAAAGGGATCCCCTGTCCGGTACACGTAGACGGAGAAGCCGCCGAACGAGTGGAAGCCGGTCATGAGCCCCGAGCCGGAATCGGGCAACGCCGATTCGAGCCCCTCCATGTCCGTGGAGAGGCGGGCCACGATTGTCTCAGCCCCTTCATGGACACGGGCGATGGCTGCGGCCGTGCTGAGCAACGTGGCGTTCAAGGCGAATCTCGCGATCCCGGTTGCATTCGTGTCCAGCCACATCGGCATGAGGACCAGCGTCGCCATCGGGACGCCGTTTCGCCAGACGACGTTCTCCTCCCGCGCGATCGTCTCGGGAATGCGTAGCTGGAACTCGTATGCGTGGCCATCGATGGCCGCGCCCACCGCCAGGTTCTGGTAAGAAGGCGGCGTCGCAGAGAAGTCGGCCCCGGACAAGAGCGAGTACACCAACGCCGGTACAACGGTCTCGCTTCCGAAATCCGCATCCGGGCGAATAGAGAACTGAAGGATGAACCCCTGAGGTCTGCCAAGCCGAATCGGGACTTCGAAGGAGGTATGGTAGAACAGTCCGCCCGATTCGTCACGAATCGGCACGTCCCGGACGTTGACGAAGTCTACGTTGGACGCCCGATCGTCGTGGATGTACTCGAAGCGATATTGACGCGGCTCCCAGAAATCACAGGCTCCGTAGTTGATTGTTACCGTACCGAAACCCTGCTGACCGAGATCCTCCGCCCCGGTCGCGGTGAAGTTCGCCTCTCCGCCGTCGACGAGGACCTGGTTGATCGTCGCGACGACATTCTCGATCGACTCGTCACTGCTCCGTGTTGCGTCGCTCGTGTGGTCGGACAGGAACACGCAGGAGCCGTCGTCGATGCGATACGTCCAGATGCTCGCGGAGACGCCTTTGACCCCGAGCGCATGGAACTTCTGCGTGAACCGAATCAAGCCGGGCTCAAACGTCGTTTTCCAATCGAAGTCCCAGAGCTCCGTGGGGGAGAGGTCTAGCCCGTCGATCACTCCATCGTCGTCCGTATCGGACAGGAGCGGATTCGTCGGTTTTCGATTCAGGCCCGTGACCTCATCCAGATCCGAGAGCCCATCCCGGTCCGTGTCGGGATCCGTTGGGTCCGTGATGAATCCGTACCGCGAAACTCCGTCCCACTCTTCGTTGTCGGCCAGGCCGTCCCCGTCCGTGTCCGCCACCACGGGTGACGTTACGAGCGGGCGCTCCACGACAAGCCCGTCAATCACCGCTCGGAAAACGCGTGGCGTCACCTCGAGAAAGTCGGAAAGGGAGTCTGCGTCCGTATCCGTTAGGGTCGGATCGGACCCATAGGTAAAACGCTCGCGACCGTCCACGAGACCGTCCCGATCCGTATCCGGGTCCGTGGGGTCCGTGAGAGACACTCCCTCCCCCGGGAGGAGCTCGGCGCCGTCGGGGAGTCCGTCATTGTCCGTATCGAAGTCGAACGGGTCCGTACGGATGCTCCGATCGAGCGACACGCCATCGATGTTAAACCGGAACGTGCGCGAAGCGATCTCTTGGCCGTCCGAGAGGAGGTCCCCGTCGAGATCCGGGAAGACCGGCACGGTGCCGATTGTCATTCGCTCGGCGCCGTCTGCGATTCCGTCGCCGTCCGTGTCCGGAACTTCAGGGACGGTCAGGGATGCGAGGAAGACGGCAGCACTCCGAATGACTCCGGGGTCAACGCCCCAGTTCCGAATGGTAACCTGCCAAGTGCGGACGCCGGTCAAATCCTCGAGAGCCAATTCGGACCCAACGAGTCCGTCCGACTCCGGCAAGCTTCGAGATCGAGCGACATCGAGGAGGAGGTGGACCCCTTGCCCGGACCTGATGATCTGGGGACGCCACGGGACGCGGAAACTTTCGAGCACCTCGACGAATCCACCGGAGGGGAGCGGCACCGCCCGGGCGACAGGGTTGACCGCGAGGGCCGGGAGGTCCCCCGTGCTCGTCCCGGCTCCCAAGTTGCACGCGGGCGAACAGGGAGGCGGCGGTGCGTTGTCTTTGTTGTTCACCAAGGCCGTCACGGACCGCACCGCCTCGTTGCCCGCGAGGTCTCTCGCGCGGACCTCGAACGTGTGCAATTCGTTCGAGAGGTCGAGCGTCTCGTATGGGAAAGCGTACGGCTCATCGTGGCGGACGTCGACGAGGGCTCCATCAATCCATAGCTCCACCACGGCGACCCCTTGAGCATCGAAGACATCCGCGTCGATCAGCGCAAGGCCCGCGAGCGTATCCGTGCTGCTCGGGTGAAGGAGCGAGAGCTCGGGGGCGCTGCGATCAATGAATACTAAAATGTCGCGCGAAGATCGCGGTGCGCTCCCATCTCCGTCCAGCGAATCCGCGATGACAACAAGCTGGTGGCTCCCTTCCGCCCAAGCATCGGAGGGCCATGGGATCGCGAAAGCGCCGGTCGGATCCACCTCCCCAGGGGCGACCAGTTTCCCATCCACTCGGAGTTGGACGACCGAAGCTCCTCGCGCCACACTCCCGCGAACGTCGACCACTCCGCGACCCGAAGTTCCGTGCGATGGAGTGAGAATCGCGGCTCCACGCACCTGCAAGCCGGGATCCCACAGGAGTTGCGTTCGAGGGCCCGCGGGGCCGGCAACGGTGAGCGCGACGGACAGGTCGTCGGAGTGCGGATGGTCGATCGCCAAGTCAACCGCCGCAGAAGCAACGGCTCCCGCTACGGGGGGTGCTTCAATCTCGATGGTCGTGAGCTGCCCGGGGAGGATTTCCCTCGCGATTGGAACGGACCAAGCGCGTGCCACGTAGATCCTCGCCTCTTCCTCGAGGTCCTGGAGGCCGTCCCCATCGGTGTCCCTCGCTCCCGTATCGACGAGGAAGTCATCGAAGTAGAGAGAATACCAAGCCCCGGTCAACCCGGCCGCGCAAAGGAACCCAATCGACACTTTCACGTACTCCGCGGATTGCCAAGGGGCCGAGGGAAAGTCGGCCGTAGGATTCCGGCCGTGGTCGGTCCAGACACTGAGGGCGCTCGGCGCAGGAAGTACGACGTCGGACATCGTCGGTGCGCACCGTCCCGCATTGCGGCTCGCATGATACGAGGTGATGTATCGGTACCGTCCGAGGGCGTGGTAGCTCGCATCGAGGAGATCGAGGCTGATGCCGGCCGCGTACGCGTCCCACGGGGAAGTGACGACGTCCTGCAGTCGGTCGTACAGGAGGGACACGCGCAACTCCGTCATCGGGGCCTTCCGTGTCGGATACAACGCGTAGCCGTAGGCGGACCCGAAGTCCCGCACCGCCCAGCCCCGAATGTCCACGTGAAAGGCACGTGTCCCGGACCGTCCGAATCCCGAGGCGTATCCAGCCGAGGCGCGATCGCCGAGATGGAAATGCGTGAACGGAAGCCAGAAGTCATCCTCCATATCGTCGATGAACGCCTCGACGGATCCGGATCCCGCGAGCAACATCCCAACGAAGCCAATCGCTACGACTAGTCTCCATGAGCCGCGCATGATTCCTCCCCCGAAGCACAGGGGCCGCGGCCCCGGCACTCCCTCCGAGTTCGTGATTCGAGACCCAGCTATTTGAAAGTACTCTGCAGATGTAACAGTCCGGTCTGAATAATTGGTGGTCCAATCCGAATTCCGGTTTTCCTTAGCACCAGCCCAAGTCGGATAGGAATAGCGATATGCGCAAGGAATATAACGGTGTAATACTTCGGACGGCCCGGAGCGAAGGACGATGGCCGCTTACGCGCATCCCGAAGTCTTGGTCGACACGAGCTGGGTGAAGGGGAACATTGGCAACGAGACGGTGCGGATCGTCGAGGTCGACTATGACCCGACGCCGAACTACAACCTGGGCCATATCCCGGGGTCGGTCCTAATCGATTGGAAGAAGGACATCAACGATCCTGTCAAGCGGGACATCGTCTCGAAGGAGGGCCTCGAGGCCCTCTTCGGCCGTCTCGGCATCTCGAACGACCATCAGATCGTGCTGTACGGCGACTTCAACAACTGGTTCGCGGCGTTCGCCTTCTGGGTGTTCAAGTACTACGGCGTCGCCAACGTCGTCCTCCTGAACGGCGGTCGGAAGAAGTGGATCGAGCAGGATCTGCCCGTGACGAAGGACGTGCCGTCCTTCCCGGCGACGACGTTCACGGCGAACGAGCCTGACGAGACGCTCCGGGTGTACCTCGCGTACGTCCGGGAGGCGTACAAGCAGGCGGGGAAGGTCCTCGTCGACGTGCGCGGGCCGAAAGAGTTCAGCGGCGAGATCCTCGCGCCGCCGGAATATCCTACGGAGCATGCGCAACGCGGCGGACACATCCCCGGGGCGAAGAACATCCCCTGGGCGCAGGCCGTGAACGAGGACGGGACGTTCAAGGCGCCGGAGGAGCTGAAGGCCCTCTACGAGCCCAAGGGCGTGACGCCGGACAAGGAGGTCATCGCCTACTGCCGGATCGGCGAGCGGTCGTCCCACACGTGGTTCGTCCTGAAATACCTCCTCGGCTACCCGCACGTCCGGAATTACGACGGCTCCTGGACGGAGTGGGGGAACCTCGTGCGGACGCCAATCGAGAAGCCGTGAGCAATCGGCCGGTCCTCAGAACCGGTAGATGTCCTTTCGGTGACCGAACCGGGTGAATCGGACCTGCCCCGCCTCCATCTCGAAAACCCCCCGGTACGATCCGACGCGTAGCCGCCAGGTCCCTTTCATGCCGCGCAGGGGCTTGACATCCAGGCCCGGTCGAGGCTTCAGACCCTTCACCATTTCGTCGAACGCCCTCGCGAATCGTTCCTGCACATCCCGAGGGAGGCGGGCGAGCTCGCGCTCTGAAGATCGACTAATCAGGACGCGGACCAAGGCTCACAGCCTCAGTCGCTTGCGCACATCCTTCCAATCTGAGAATTCCTCCTCCTTGAGCCGCCGGAGATGCTCCCGGATAAAGCCCACCGGGGGGCGATCGTCCATCAGCTCGTTGAGGACGTCGTCGTAGGTGGCTCCGCCAACCTTGTAGGACCGCAATCGCGCGAGGGTTTCTGGCTTCACGGGGACTGTTGTCGTGGGCATGGACCATCAATATCATCAATTTGATGGTATTAATAGTCTCCTCCTGGAGGCGTGAAGAGCGGGCCGGTCAGGACCATGTGCTCCGACGACGAGCTATCGCCCCGAAACCGCCACCCACCCGGCAAGGGCCGCCAACTTTTCCTCCGTTCGCCATGGACCTTCAACCTGGCGTCCGAGATTGGCCAAGGTCCGTTTCAGGGCGTCCTCTCGAGAACGGATCGCTTCGCTCGCGGCCTTGAGTGCGGTCTTCTCCGCGAGGACAACGCAGGACAGGGCGTGCGCTCGCAGCTCGTCTTCAACAACGGTCCGAAACAGATGTCCTTCCATCGCGTGGGCGCGAATGTGAGGACTGCGGATGGTCGACGGGTCGACCAGGCTGCCCGCAACGATCCCGGCCCGAGTTGGGGCCCACTCGTTCGTGCGGCAATCCGATAAGAATTTTCCAAGTGACTGGGCCGTGACGTGACGGACGACATCCAGCCGCTTCTTGATTCGATCCTGGTCCAGCTCCAACTCGCCTTGGGTCTCGTCCACCGCGTGGTACGGCTGCCGAGACTCCGGAACCGTCGAATCGCACAGGTCGACGTGGCGAGTATGGAGGACGGTCGGCGACGACACAGGACCCGAAACGACCGCGGCGGCAGCCCACCCGGACTTGACGCGGAATCCCAGCGCAACGTTCGCCATCGCGGAAGAATCGATGCCCGCAGGAAAAGGGTTTCGCGAGCGGCAGCCCGGCTCATCGTATCCGCGCTTGGCCTGAAGTGGTTCAATCGAAATCGTCTTACCGCTCCAAAGAGCCTCGCTCTGATGGAAGTTCGAGTTCACCTTCCCGTTGAGGAGCCAGGGATCAGCACGAGGACGGCGGCACGGGATTGAAGCCGAACTCGAAATGATAGCAATTGCCGCTGAAGTCCAGGTTCACGCCCCCGGGCGGGGTCGAACGGAACGTCATGCTCTTCCCCGTGCAAGGGTTCAGCCAGCCGCCGTTCCCGCCATTCATGATGTCGAAGAAGCCGCCGAAGCCGTCTCCGTTTGCATTGATCGTATAGCCGTGGACGGCGATGTCGTGGGCTCCGTTCGTGACCGTGATCCCGGAGATGGTGTCAATCGCTTCTCCGGTCGGAACCCCGCCCGCGCAAATTGGCCCATCCGCGGTCGCCTTGCCGTTCAGCAGGGTTACGCCGTATGTGCCGGATCCGTCGAGCAAGACGCCCCCCGTGTCGTCTGCGGTTGTGATCGTATACACGACGAGGACGTTGTACGAGTCGTGGACGAAGATGCCGCGGCCGTCGTCGTATGTGAATTCATTGCAGCCGTTCCCGGTGGGGAGGGTGCACGGCTGACCGATCGTTAGGTCGTGACTGTCCGTGACGGAGAGGCCGTTCCCCATCGCCTTGAGCTTGCTCTCAATGACCGTGATATGGTCCGAGCCACTCACCCGGACCCCGTCGGAGCCGAACTTGTTGATGCTCTCGTTGTCGAGGACGATGAAGCTCGAGCCGTCGATCCGTATGCCCACGGAGCCACCGGCTTCACCCGAATTCGCGTCGACCTGCGAGACTGTTGTCTGCGTGTGGACGTTCACAATCCAAACCAGGACCGCGCCCTTTGGCGGGGCCGTGGTCCAGTTCGACTGCACGCAGTCGATGTTGAAGAACTTCGTGACCTTTCCTTTAGAGTTGTCGACTTTGAGCCCGTATCCTGGCGTCAGGTCCTTCAGTTGGAGTTTCGCGATCAGATACGGATCGTCCGGCCTGCCGGATCCGGACACCACCCCGTTCGCTGCGGTGAAGTCCGAATCTTGTTTGATGAGAATCGGCCCGTGATGCGTCGGACCGCAGCTCGCCGCTGCGGCGGGTGGTGGGACGATCGTGAGCACAAACGTGGAGAGGGCGATGAGGACCCCTACCCCGGCGATTCGAACCGTTCGGGTCCTCGTCCAGACCGCAGAGTGTCCCTTTGTCAGCTCCCTGCCCCCGAGCGGTATCGGGGGAATCGTATTTGAAAAGGGAAGGTTCCCGGAGAGGATAGAGTTAAACGTCCCGCTCAATTTCCGCATCCGGGGATCCGATGGAACGGAAGGCGAGCGCTCAATGGAACGGGGGTCTGAAAGACGGGAAGGGCGCGGTATCGACGGCGAGCGGCGCGCTGAAAGGCGTTCCGTACAGTTTCGCAATGCGATTCGGCGACACGCCGGGGACGAATCCGGAAGAACTCGTGGCCGCCGCGCATGCGGGGTGTTTCTCGATGGCCTTATCGGGCGAACTGGAGAAGGTCGGCTATCGGCCGGAACGCATTGAGACGAAGGCGACCCTGAACTTCGACAAGACGGAAGCCGGCTGGACGATCAAGTCGATCCACCTCGATGTCACCGCGAAGGTCCCCGGCGCCGATCCCGGGAAGTTCCAGGCCGCCGCGATGGCGGCAGAGAAAGGGTGCCCGATTTCCCGCCTCCTGAAGGCGGAGATCACGATGAGCGCGAGACTCGCCTAGGATTCTCAGGCCCTTTCGGCGGTTCGGCACATCCGGCCCCTGGAGAGAGGAGTCGATTCCTCCTCCCGGCCGGGCCACCTCAAGCGGGCTCTTCTGGCATTTCGCGAACCGCTCTCCCCGAGGGGATTTTGGTCTCTCGGATAGGAGGTTCACAGGAGCTCCTATGTGTCGCTCAAGACCCCGAACCGGCCTGGACCCTCCGTGAACGTCGCACAGACGGACACGGGAACGGAACAGAACATGATGCCAACGGATTTGGTGATGGCCCGGTACGCGAACACGCGAGGGTCGCGCGTCAACGACCCAGACTTGGAGCGCTATCTGCGCGACGAGTACCCCGGCGGGATGACCGTCGAGGCACTCCTGGTGAGTACCGTCCAACCCAACCGCGGCGTCCGGGCGGCCTTCGTCCGCTTCGTCAAGGCCGTCTTGCGGGACTTCGACCGGCTCAAACCTGCGCCCGCTCTGATGGCCCCCTGAGAGGGCCCGCGACCGAAGAGGGGCGCGCTCGAAGTACCCAAGGGACGGGGGTGACACGCCATGGTCCACATCATCGCGATCCTGCTCATGCTCGTGCGGTATGCCGCGCAGTGGGTCCGCTTCACGTAAGCCAGGAACGGGGTGTGAAGCCGGCGCCGGCTGTTTCGAGGCGCCAGACCTTTCTTTTTCGTCATACTGTCCGCTGTCTTGGGCCAAGAAGTATCTCGTCGGCTTTGTGAAGGACCCGGACGGGATCTGGCTCGAGCTCTACAACGATGTCCTGTTGGCTGATCGTCGTCGGCACGAACTCGAAGCCGAACCACCACGTGACCGACTGCCGGTTGTTCGTGTCCGTCCAGACCGCGTGGAACACGTTGTCGGAACCGACCGCCAGGCCCGTGTAGTCGCCGATGAACCCGCCGCCGAAGTGGTACCGCGAATTGACCGGATGGGTGGTCACCGTCTTCGTCATCCCCGACGTGAGATCGGCCACGACATAGTCCAGCCGAGCATTGTGGGTGTAATTGCCAGGCGCGTTCGTCAGCCCGGAAACGGTGGGTGTAACACAGTTAATTCGACCGACCGCGGTTGGGCTTGCCGGCTTGTCGCAGGTTTGCCAAGGCGAGACCACATCTGCGGCGTATGCAGACATGTACACTCTTCCAGACGGTGAAACGGCGACTCCCGGCCAGAACGTGTCAACCCGGCGCGCGCCGGGTGCGGTGAGCATCGTTTTGCCATCCCGTTGTGTGACGGGATAGCCGATCGCGACGCGGTTTGAGGCATCGAACGTCGGGAGGATCGGCACGGGCGTGCTCCACGTGGAGCCTCCGTCGGTGGACTTGCTCCACACGGCCGACGAATGGCATTTGCTGTAGCGGGAGGCGCTGGCACACACCGGGTCAGCGGCGTAGCTTGTCGCGTTCGTCACCTCGGAGGACCACGCGACGTACAAGGTCCCGTCCGGTGCGACGTCCGCCGCCGGGAAGCTGTTCACGCGGAACACCGTGTTCGCAGGAGGGGCGATATCGATGAGAGGAGCCACAGCGACGGGCGAGCTGAACGAAACTCCGCCGTCCGTGGAGGCGACCATCCAAATGCTGTCGAACGCGCCGAAGCGGGTGGTCCCATCCCAGAAGACGTAGACCGTCCCGTCCGGGCCCACGACGATCCGCGAGCCCTGGTCGTACAGCACGTTGCTCACGATCGACTGAGGACTGCTGAACGTCGCGCCGCCGTCCTTCGAGAACACGAAGGCAATCGGCGACTGCACGTACCCCCGGCCCGGGCTGAAGATGAACCGCGTCCAGCTCACGTACACCCGGTCCTGGAACGGACTCCCGACGTGCGAGTCCACGCCGATCCATTCCTTGTCATTCAGGGTGGACGGCGCGGTGGTCGGGTTGATGAACGTGGGCGCGCCCCACGAGAGCGCTCCCTCGGAGTCAAACGTGCCCTTGTTCACCGCGACCGTGTTCGGAGGTGTGGTCCGATCGAAGCCGAGTCCCGCGTAGAAGACGTGGCCAGCGCTGTCGAACGCGAGGCTCGGGTCACCGCCCGCATCGTAGATCCCGCCGGTCAATCGCTCGACCCCAGGAATCATGGTGCCCAGATGCGCGGGGTCCGTGGGGGTGCAGCACCATGTCAGCCCTCCGTCGTTCGAGAAGTACGTGCCGGAGTAGCCGTCCCCCAGGGCGCTGCATGGCGTCCCCGCGATTGCGCAGGACCACGTCCGGCTGACGTAATCGTTCATCGCCACGACGATTCGGTTCGGGTTGCTGGGATCGACCGCGATCGCCGGCTCGTTCTGGGACGCGGCATTCGAGTCCTGGTTGACGACCACGTCTGGTAACGAAACCGATGTGCCGTCGAGCGGACTCGACAACACGTATCTGGGCGTGATCGCATCCGGTGAATAGGGAGGGGAAGCCCCGACGTCCAGCTTATCGGCTTCTTGCTCGATGAGGGCGGACGTTCGAAGGTACAATCCTTGCGTTCCTCGAATCGAGGCGACCTTTCCCGCCAAGGTCGTGATGTCATACGTTGGCGACAAGGATGCGTTCGACGATGCGGCGGACACCTGGACTCCGGCGGCAATCACCGCGAAGCCCAGCATGACGAGAACCAGCGGAACGATCGACTTCATAGAAATCCCCCCACGTCCGCCGCCTGCAACTCCGAACAGTACTTTAACCCTGTTGCAAACCGAAAACGTGACGCGGGAACCGCTCGGAAAACGGTCATCGGCGCTCTCAAATTCGATAATGAATTCGTTCATTCGATGCTTGGTTCCCGCGAAGCGCGCGTCCGTCCTCCAGGCGAACGATGTCGGCATGAGCGCGCGTCCCACGCGATTATATACTCGCGCCATGATGTGTTTTCCGCGGGGATTGGAGATGCCGAACTACATTACCCTCGGAAATTGGACGGAGCAAGGAATCAAGAACGTGAAGGAGTCGCCCAAGCGTGCGGACGCCGTGGCTGCCTTGGCCAACAAGCTCGGTGCCAAGATGCAGATTTTCTACACGATGGGGCGATACGACATCGTGGCCCTGACGGAAGCGCCAAACGACGATGTCGCGATGCAGCTCCTTCTCGAAATCGGGAAGCTCGGGAACGTCAAGACGCAGACGCTGAAGGCGTGGACGACCTCCGAAGCGACGAAGGTCATCTCGAAGATCCAGTGAGCGTTTCGATTTCCTCGACGTCACGTAGGGGCAGCGAAGCGGTTCACTGTGCGACGACAATCGTCCCGACCATATTGGGATGGATGGTGCAGTAGTACGGATAGCTGCCTGCCTGCGTGAACGTGTAACTCCACGTGTGCAAAGTGGTGAACGTGCCTGAATCGAAGAGGCCCGACTTGTTTGTCACCGTGTGGCCCGTCGAATCTTTGTTGAGCCAAGTGACCTTTCCCCCGGCCGACAGGTGGACGGTGAAGGTCGTTGGCAGGTACGCTCCCACCGTGGCGGGATCTGATACGATCGCGACATCCGCCGATCCCGCCTCGAGGCCTCCACGGATGACCGCGCCGCCGATCGCGCCGACGACAAGGCCCCCGACGACGAAGCCAATGACCGCAACGGCGAGCAACCCTCCCGAGGACATCGGGGTCGCGAGGTACCGCTTCTGGTTGAGTCCCACCTTCGCGTTGATGAAAGACAAAACCGAAAAGACGACGGCGAGCAGCAGTAGGGGGAGGACACTCACCGCTAGCCAGAATCCCGAATCGGCAGGATTGGACAGGCTGGCCAGGATGAATGAAGAGAACAAGATGACCAGCACGATCGCGACCGCAGCCCCGAGAACGTACGCCCATCGCTTCTGTCGCAAGGTGAACGCAGCGGCGATGAGAAACAGCGCGACGAATAGGAAGAGGAACAAGAGCAGGCCGCCCCCGGCCGTGATTCCGCCCGCTAGGACGACCGGCAGTGCCAGAACGACGAGTGCGAGCGCACTATACGTCAGCGCGCCCGCAATCACCCAGAGCGAGAACGGCGTCCTACGCATCCGAGCCCACATGCTTTCGGTTCCCGCCAGGGAAATCCCCTCGTCCGGGCCCGCACGTATTTCGGGTACTTCGCGATTGCGGTCGCCCCAGGCCGTCTAGGGCCAATCCGCACAAACACCCTAGCGACAAGGCAAACCGTTTTGTGAGGGACGGAACTACGGGGCTCTCCGTGCGTGCGATTCGGTTCGAATCTGGAGGCGCGATCAAACTCATCCAGGTTCCGAACCCGCAACCACGGGCCGAGGACGTCCTGGTGCAGGTCCTCGCTGCCGGCGTCTGCCGAACCGACCTCCACCTCCTCGATGAGGTCAAGGCCGGGGAGCACTCGCCACTCATTCCCGGTCACGAGATCGTGGGCCGAATCACGAAAGTTGGCGAGGATGTATACACCGCGAAGGTCGGCGACCTGGTCGGAGTGCATTTCGAGCAACCGTGCGGACGGTGCCGGCAATGCCGCCGCCAGAGGACGAACCTCTGCGAAGACGGGACTACGCTGGGCTTCGACGCGCCGGGTGGCTACGCGGAGTTCGTCGTCGCGAAACAGACCACCATTCTGCCGCTGCCGCCGAAACTCGACTTGGCACTGGCCGCCCCGCTCGGATGCAGCGGCGCCACCGCCTACCGGGCGGTTGTCGCACTCGGGCAGGCGGAGGAAGAGGATATCGTCGTCATCGTCGGAGCCGGCGGCGTCGGCCTTTCCGCCATCCAAGTCTCGAAGGCGTACAATGCCCGCGTCTTCGCGATCGAACCGAGGGAGGAGGCGCGGAAGGCGGCCCTCGACTCTGGCGCGGACCGGGCAGTGGGTCCGGACGAAGCGCGTGCCGCGTTTCGAGATTTCGCCGCCGACGCGGGCGCCGACGTAGCGATCGATTTCGTCGGGACGAAGGCCACGTTCAACCTTGGCCGGTCCCTACTCGGGCCGGGAGGTCGGTTTGTCGCCGTCGCCCCCGGCTCGGAAGCCATCGAAGTCTCCGCAAACGATCTCGTGGACGGAGGCAAAGCGTATCTCGGCGCGTACTCCTCGACGATGGCCGACTTTGCGCGGGCGATCTCGCTCGCCGAGGCGGGCCGTCTCCGCCCTGTGGTCACGCGGAAAGCTCCGCTCGCGAATGCCGCGGAGGTGCTCAACGATCTCCGGGACGGCAAGATCATCGGACGTGCGGTCCTCTTCCCAGGGCCCATGCAACTTTGAGTCCAGACCGAAGCGTCTCGAAGAACGTTCACCCGCCGCGCCCGGGTCTCGTCGACGCGGTGGTCACGTCACCTTTCGGACCAGGAAGTGGAACAGGTTCCCTTCCTTCCGTTCATCGATGACCGGCTGTCCCGTCTGGTCCGACCAGCGGACCATCTCGATCGGCGACGTCGGATCGTCCGTCACGAGATGGACGACGGCCCCGACCTCGATCCGCGTGAGCAGCTCGTTGAGCTTCGCGAGGACGGCTGAACACTCGATGCCGATCTCGAACATCTCGTGATCGGGAAAGGCCGCGAAGCAGCGAACCCGCAAGGCCGCGATTTGTTTCATGAGGAGCGGGCGCGCGTCCAACGCCGACCGCAAGCCCCGACGCTCTTCCTCGAAATTCGTCGGTTGCAATCGAGCAAACCATCCACCGTCATAAGAGGCGTCGGTCAACCTCCGAGGCCTCGCAAGGACGTCGGCGTTCACCTCCCGGAGGACTCCGCTGATGGGCGCTCGGATCGGACCGAAATATCTCCCGCTCTCCAGGAGCCCGACGGCGGCGCCGCGGGCGTACTCGACTCCGAGCGGTTTCGCGGCGACCTTCATGACGGGCCCGGCGAGCGCGGCGAGGATGCTGGTAATCCCGACGATTACGTCCCCTGACTCGAGCGGGCGGGCCCAGACGAGTCCCTCCGCGTCGTAGAGCAGGTCGTCCGGGAACTCGCAGTGCTCGATCTTCATGAAGAAGATTCCTCAACAAGGAGGACGTCCGCGAGGAGGAGTTCCGTATCGGCGTCGGATTGGACACTCAGTTCCGGTGCGTCCAAGAGCGTCGCGGCACCGAGAGGCGTCACCGTCGCACCGTTCACCCGTACAGGCCCGCCGCCGAGGACGTACAGGTAGGCGCCCCGATGCTCCTCGAGAGGGTGCGAGATCTTCCTGCCACCCTCCAGGAACGAGGAGAACACCGCAGCATTCGAGAGGATCGTCAGGCCGTCTCGCTCTTCGTTCGAAATGAGGGGGAGGAACTGGTTCGTCCGGTCCGCTTTTTCTACCGCCCTTTGCTCGACGGATGGTTCGAGGCCCGGCGCCGACGGGAGGAACCACATCTGGACGAACCGCATGGGCGCGTCCTTGCGGTTGTTGATCTCGGAGTGCCACATGCCGTGGCCGACCGTCGTGTGCTGGACCCAGCCCTCCTTCAGGACGCCGCCTTCGCCGTTCTCGTCCGCGTGGCGGAACTCGCCGCCCGCGCAGTACGTGACGACCTCGATTTCCCGGTGCGGGTGCAATGGCCACACGGCTCCGGGAGTCAGCGTGTCATCGTTGAAGACCCGCAACGTGCCGAAGCGCATCCACCGCGGGTCGAAGTAGCGATCGAAGGAGAAATGCCAGCGACCGTGACAGGTGCCCCCGTCGATCGGAATGTCGACCTGATGGATCGACGCCGGATCCCGAACCGTGATCATCGGCGCTTCGAACGCGTCGGTGGACTTTGAAAGTTTGGGGCACCGCGATTCCGGCACAAATCACCGAAATCATTTTGCCCTCGGGAGGACGCTTCACAGCGGGTCCGCGACTCCCCATGCCGCCCACGTTCGACGCTCTCCGTATCGTCTCCCTCGGTTCCGGGTTCGCCTGGTGGGCCGTCGGGATCGTCCCCGCGATCCGGACGCACCTCGCTTCGCGGTTGGAACGCGCCCTTGCGGCCACGGCCTTATTCCTCGGAGGATGGGCGTTCCTCGACGCCGTGTATCCGGCATTCGCGGGGGTCTCTCCGACGCCGGACGTCGTGTTCATCGGTCTGCGGGTCACGCTGATCTCGTTCGCAACCTTGGCTCTCCTCCTGACGACGAAATGGATGGCCCGAGGCCCATCCCGCTACGACGCGCTGCTCGTCCTCCCGCTCATCGGCTCCCTTGGACTCGTGTGGACCGAGCTCCCATCGAGGGCGGGAAGTCCATCGTGGGGCTACGGATTGTGGGCGGCTCAGCAGCTCGTTTACGTCGGCGCGTCAATCGTCCTGTCGGCTTCGCTGGTTCGAGGACGAACGGACCCCTCGGCGGGCTTCCGTCGGCGCTCGCTCTGGACGGTCGCGATCTTGGTCGTGGCGGTCGCCGTTTCACTGTCCGCGAACCTGTACGCGACCCTGACATCCGCCTTCGATGAAGGCTGGGCCTCGGCCTCGCTCATCATCGCTGCGGGCCTCGTCCTCGCCGTGATCCTGCCTCTGTCGGTCGACGACTGGAACAAGGCGTTCCGCGGGGCATCGGCAATCCAAGAACGCGTCACCGCGATCTACATGTTCTACCGGACCGGCGAGCCCCTCGTCGCGCTGGCGTCGAGCCGGAACCTTCCGATCGGAGCGGAGCAGCTCGAAGGCCTCCTGGCCGTCGTCGGGAACTTCGTGGAGACGAGCGTCCCGCTGTCCCGGGGGTACGCGGTCACGGCGATGCGGTACGAGGGCCTCGGAATCGTCGCGGTCCGCGGGGAATTCGTCATCGTCGCAGCCGTCTACGACGGGCCCGCGTACGATGCCCTCCGGGGCGAGCTCACCCAGGCCCTGAAGGTCTTTGAGGAACGGAGCTGGCGGCAGCTCGGCACCTGGGAAGACGCGACGACGGTTGCGGAATCGGCCGCGGAGGAGCTCTCGAACTTCCTGGAGCACCCGGAGCGCACGGTCCCGCCACGCCTCCCGAAAGTCCCGCCGCCCGAGGTGAAGTCGGGGAAAGCGTCGTGACGAGGGCAAGCCTTTTCGGCTGCCGCCGATTCCGCGGTTCCATGGAGCGGAAGAACGTCGCGTCCGGGGCGCGTTGGGAGCCGATCGTGGGATACTCGCGGGCCGTCCGCGTGGGGGCGTACGTGGCGGTCGCCGGCACCACTGCGACGGATCCGCAGGGGAAGGTCGTCTCTCCCGGAGACCCGTACGGCCAGGCCTTCCACATCTTCCGCAAGATCGAGGCGGCGCTCAACCAGGCGGGCGCGCGACTCGAGGATGTCGTGCGGACGCGCATCTTCCTCACGAACATCGAGGATTGGGAGAAGGTGGGCCGGGCGCACGCGGAGTTCTTCCACGAAATCCGTCCTGCCGCAACCTTGGTCGAAGTGAGCCGCCTCATCGACCCCGAGGCCCTCGTCGAAATCGAGGCCGACGCAGTCCTCGTTCCCCCCTGAGCAATCGTTAAGTCTCATACTCCCTTGGCGGCGGCATGGCCCGCGCCGCCCCTTGGCACGGCGAAGTCGTCTCGATCCATATCGCTCCGAAGGCGGAGGACCCGATGCGGTCCGTCCGGACCGTCCGGGCGATCGCAGGGAGAGGCCTCGAAGGCGACCGATACTTCAAAGCGGCCGGCACGTACTCGGACCGGCCCGGACCCGCCCGGGAAATCACGTTGATCGAATCCGAGGCAATCGCGGCGATGGCGCGCGATAACGAACTCGCGATCTCCCCGGGCGACGCGCGTCGGAACGTCGTCACGCGAGGAGTGCCCCTGAACCATCTCGTCGGCCAGGAGTTCCTCGTGGATCGCGTCCGGCTCCGCGGCATCCGACTGTGCGAGCCGTGCTCCCATCTGGAGGGCTTGACGCGACGGGGCGTGCTCGCCGGGTTGGTCCACCGGGGCGGACTTCGCGCCCAGATCCTCATCGGAGGAGCGATCCGAGTGGGCGATCCGATCGTTCCCGCGGATGCGTCGGAAGCCCGGGCCGCGGCTCCGCTGACGAGCGCCGAGGAGCACTAATCCGGAGCGATCGGAGGCCGTCGATGGCGGGACGTTTTCGGCATCGGGCACATCCTTAATTGCCCGTCCGCAATCACAGCCGCCGAATGGTGACGCCGCGGACCGAGACCGAGCGCGCGGTGTTCGAGGTCTGGAAGGAACTCCGGCCGGACGAGGCGTTCGTGTTCGGCTTGGACGAATGCGCGGGGCGTCTGTTCGTCCCGACCCAGCGGCGGGTCGACAGCCTCCTGGCCAAGATCTCTCGGATCCAGAAGTCGGCGACGAGCCCCATCGAACGGAAGCTGCTCGCCTCGTTCCGAGCGAGCCTCGAACTCAGAGAGCCGGCGCGTCTCCCGCAGACATTGCTCGAATCCCTCTTCGGGTACATGATCAAAGAGGGCGTGAAGGCGAATCACGTGCGCGCCCTGGCCGCGGACGGCCGGAAGGCCCTCGACGCGAACCGGAAGCGGGCGCGTGGACCGACCGCCCCGGGGATGCGGGCGCTCGTCCAGCTCGCATGCAACGGCCTCAATGAAATCCTGAAGGTCGTGGAAAGCGAGCTCCGCGACGGGGACGCACGAGCCGCGATTGAGGCGCTCATCGCCGCGAACCGACGGTACGCGAAGGCGTTCGATTTGCCGGGCTTCTCCCCCGAGGGAACGTTCGACGAGACGTACGCGTTGTTCAAGCGGGTGGGATGCGGCCTCGGACGATCCCGGTCATACGCCCGCGCCCTCCGAGATTTCTGGGACTACACGCAGACGCCGGCTCAGGTCGAGGCCGCCGGACTCCGGATGATGCGGCGGGAGCTGCCGCACTTCAAGGTCCTGGTCGAGCGAATCTCCAACGAACTCCATTGCGAGCCGACCGCAGAGGCCGCGACCAAAGCGCTCAAGGAGAAACGAGGCCTGCGCCCGAACCAGATCCTTCCCTTCCTCCACGAAGTCCGCGAACCCGCCCAGCGAGTCGCCGACCGACACGTCGTCGCCATCAACCCGGGCTACGCGACGGAAATCATCGAGACGCCGCCGTACTTGGCGAACTCGACGCCGTCGGGCGCGGCGTACGGCCTCGACACGCTGACGGACCACTCGCGGGAAATCTTCCTCGCGACTACGGA
>VBMB01000006.1 GCA_005878525.1 Methanobacteriota archaeon | reverse complement strand
TCTAACTCGGATTCGCTCGTTCCACCGAGTGGATTCCTCGACGCAATCGGTCTCAGGGTGGAGATCTGGCACCACGAGGAACTTGTTCGCTCGAAAGCTGCCGTTTCTCAAGAACCCAAGTATCTTGTCGAAATCGTTGAAGAGCTTCGGTTTTCCTTCGGAGAATCGAGCCCTGCACAGCACACCCGACTTTTCGCATATCGCTTCGAGGACATCTGCGCTAGCTCGGCCTTCAGTCGCAATCCCAACCTTAAGCGTCATCTTCGAGGGCACCCGCGACGTAAGCATCTCCAAGAGCCCAATCCTTCAGAGCATTCTTCAAAGCCTCTTTGTCAGCCACTCGGACAGCACGAGTGCCTCCCTCGTACCGCGTCACCACGATTATGTCGTCGAGCGATAGATAATTCAGGAGCGATGTTGAATGAGTGGAGATAGCGACTTGAACACTCCGCGAAGCTTCTTGGAGCATCTCTACGAGACGCTGCAACAGGCGGGGGTTAATGTAGTTCTCCGGTTCCTCGAATGTCACGAAGCTCGGTTCGTCCGGACCGTACAGGACAGTTAGGTGAGCAAGGAATCCCACTAGGCCGTCTGAAAGTTGAGTTCCACTGTGCGAACGTCGAAACCACTTCTCACGGATTCCCACCTCCGTCATTCCGGTCTGCGAGCGGCTCAAGGGTGCGAGGAGTTCATCAATGTCTCGGAAGTTCCTGATGAATTGGTCTTGGATTTGGTCGAAATATTTCCGATTGGAGGAGTACACATCATGGAGATAGCTCGCAAAGTTAGAGCCATCACGCTGGAGCGTCGGCGTGTGGATAGCAGGCCCAAACGCTTTGAGCCGATCCGGAATGAACTTGTAGCCTCTAATCCCAAGCAGGTAATTTCTCAGGAAGTCCGTGTGTGGCTCGGCATCGGACCCACGGGTGAAACCTGAATTGAAAACGAGCGGTTCGTTCAGGCCCGAAGTCGAAGAGCTTTGGATGCTTCCGGCACGCGAGACCCGAAAATCCTGTTGCCCGGTCGCCGATGTTTGAACCGAAAGGAGAAGTTGTTCTCCCCCATTCTTGTCATTCAACGCCAACGTCTCGTCAACGAGCTTTACTGGGTCAGTCATGAACGAGATTTCGTAACGCAGCTTCATTTCGGGCTTGCCAGAGAGACCGTCTAGGACGATCTTCACCCTTATCGGTTCATCACCGCCTGATCCATAATAGTGCAGCCGATCGCCACCGTGATTTGCAATCGCGACCTCGAGTCCGCTCCTTGCCATGTCAGAGAGAAACAGGAGCACGTCGAACAGATTGCTCTTCCCCGAATTATTCCCGCCAACGAGACAGTTGAAATTCCCGAACTGGATGCTCGTGCTCTTTATCGAGCGGTAGTTGCCAGCGTACAACGTCCTAAGCATTTGCCTCAGCGGGTTATTGAGGCAGACCAGATATTAACGATTCCTGTGCAGGGTCAGCCGAATCGTCCACTTTCGCTGACCTCTCCCGGCGGTCTTGCTATGAACCTTGACCGAGATTGCGGCACCATGGAGCGCCGGATGCCGCACCCGGAAGAAGTGTCCCATGAGCACATCGACGCACAAGGGGCGATACGGGACGTTGCACGACGGACGCTTCCAAGAGCTCCTGGCCCGTCTCCGGACGCAAGGGGTTTCTCTACAGGTAGCCTACAAGTAGCGCTCCTGTCTCGTTCGAAGAGCCTAAGAACCCTCTTGGCCTTGACTCGCTCGGGGAGTTCGGTTGATTGATTCTGACGTGACCTTGCTGGCCTCTGTGGTGCTGGCGGCCGCGACGGTCTTCCTGGCTGTCTTCACGTGGATCCTCGGCAAAGCCACGAAGCAACTCGGACGAATCGAGTCGGCGAGGGATGAAGACCGAAAGCGCGAGCGCAAGCTTCGTCTCTTGTCGCTGAAGGTTATGCTTGCAGAGCAACTCGTCGCCATCCCGGTCGTCGACTTCATGCCGACAGCCATCAAGGAAGTCGGAGCCGAACACTATCGTGGTGGTCCCGCCAATGTCAACGCCTTCAACCTTCGGCAGTTGTATGAACTGTTGGAGTACGGCAGGGACCAAGTGCTGAAGGCGGACGTGGAGCTCGTCCTCAGCGTTTGGGACCAGCTCGGCATCGGAGCCCAATACACGACGATGAAAGACGTCTTCGAGAAAATCCAGCGCATCAAGGAGCAGCTGAACGGCGATCTGTTTCGCTGGCGCGATGAGATCGTGGAGTTGTCGGCTCTTGCTGCCTACTGAGTCTGAGTAAGGGAAGGTGCCCGCCCTCCTCAGGCGGGCATGATGGGGGATGGGGCCAAAGGTGGCGAGGGCGCGTTTCCAATCCGCGATGATTGAGGTCTGTTCGCATGGAGTAAGACGGGCCTGAAGGGATTCGAACCCTTGACCTATCGGTGTCCCTCGGACGTTCCGATGGAGCGTGCCGATAAGAGCCGATCGCTCTACCTAGCTAAGCTACAGGCCCGCGGCGGCGCTTATTGGCCGAGTTCAGTTAAACGTTGCGCTGGGGGCAAGCGCCCCATTCCAGAAATCCCACGGTTTGACTGACGTCGATCTGAAAAATTTGTAGCCGGTAGCAACCCGTCGGTGGCGGGGACACCAGGAAATAATCCCCGGGATCCAACAGGCCGTTGGGGCTTGCGTCGACGAACCGGAACGTTGCATTCGCTCCGACCAGAAGGCCTTGGCCCAGGTTCCCGAATTCGACGATTTTCCCCTTCTCCGCGACGGTGAAGTTCGCCCGAAACTTGGCGAGCTCTAGGGAAACCGTCACGCTGTCGATGTAGATCCGCGTCTGGTTGTTCGGCGTCTCGAAGTGAAAACCCCTCACAATCTCAATCGGCGGTTGATCAGGGAACATTCGAGGGAGGAACACGATGGCCAGGAGGACCATGAACACAACTCCGGAGAGGAATGAGTACCGCAGGAGCTTCGTCGCTTGCGGCGGTGGGCTCCGTTTTCGCTTGAAGGGCACTTCCGGCCTGGAGGGCCGCCGGATCTTCATGGATTCACTCCAGGTAGATCGCAGGCCGTCCGGGGACGGCGTGGTCCGCTTTCTTCGATGGATCCCAGCGTTTCGGATCGTCGGCCCGGAACACGTCGACCTTCACACGGAGCTCTTTCTCCAAGAAGCCGAGGTTCTCCCGGAACATCGCGAACTCGTCCACGGATCCAAACCGATCGAGCTCATCCAGCTTCGCGTGTTGCAGGTCCTCCGCGAGCTTCTTCGCGAACGCGGCGACCTCTTTCGCCCGTTCTCGCATCCCCGGTTCCGCAAGGGCTCGTTCCATCAGCACGTTCATCAGGATCGGTCCTTGCTTGGCGAGCTCGCGAGCGATCCGGTGGACGTGGACCTTCCACGCCGGCACGGTGTAGAGGGCGAGTCGCTTCGGCGCGATCCCGGTGACCTTCAGGATCTCACGGACATCGGCCAGCGTCGACTGGAGGAGGACTTCCGCGGTTTCGGCCCGCGGATCGATCTCGCCCGCGATCGACTCCGGGTACTGCGCATTCACCACGAAGCCGTCGCCCCCGAGGCGATGCCAGATCTCTTCGCCCAGATGAGGGACGAACGGAGCGAGCAACTTCGTCTGGACGTCGATGAACCGCCGGAGGACGTCGACCTGGGGTCGGCCTTCGGACCGCCGGACGTACCAGGACCACGAGGCTTGTAGGTCGAAGTACCCGTGGCGGAGCGCCGCTTTGTAGTTCATCCCCTCCATCGCGGTTCGGCTCGCTTGGATCGAACGGCTCAGGATGCTCAGGAACCATGCGTCGATGCCGTGGTGGTCCTTGCGGGTCGCGTGCTTCGACGTGGCGAATCGGAGCCATTCCTCGATGCGGGCCTTCGCGGACTCGGCGAAGTCCATGTCGACGTTCGGATCGTCGAGGCCGTCCCCCGCGTTCGCGACGGTCAGCCGGATCACATCGGCGCCCCATTCCCGCACGGCTTCGCGGATGTACCAGACGTTCCCGCGAGACTTCGACATCTTGCGCCCCGCCATGCGAACCCATCCATTCACGGCAAACCCGCGAGGCCACTGCTCCCGCGGGAAGATGGCGGTGTGCGCGAACAAGCAGAAGGTCATGTGGTTCTGGACGAGGTCTTTCCCCGTGTTTCGTAGGTCGACGGGGTACCAATACACGAATTCCTGGCGGAGGCCTTCGATCAATTCCACTTCCAGCCCGAGGTGAGACGCGACGCCCTTGGCGCTGCCGCTTCCGAAGAACACGAAATCGAAAAACCCATCATCGAGGCGTTGTGCCCACGGCACCGAGGACCGCAAGGCGCCGCCCTGGAGGGCGTGAGCGATCGTGTAGTACGCCATGTAGATCGTTGAGTCGCTCAGGGATTCGATGACCCAGTTCGCGTCCCACGGCAGGATCGTCCCGAGACCGCGGTGGTGGGCGCACGGCCAGTCTCGGAGCCAGTCCGTCACATAGTCGAACCACTTCCGCAGGGCCTCCGGGTACAGGTCCATCGACGCGATCGCCTCGTGGACCCTCGCCTTCCACGCGGGATCGGCGTACGAGAGGAACCATTGGTTGTCCACGACCTTCACGATCGCGGTCGTCATGCACCGGCAGATGACCACGCCGCTCGGCTCGTACATCAGGTCGGCTTGGCCTTTCGACGTCAGCTCCTTCCGAATTTCATCTTTGGCGACTTCCACTCGGACGCCGGCGTAGGGGCCGCAATTCTCGTTGAGGACACCGCGGTAGAAGCCGGTCTTGTACACCTCCGCCTTCGCCTGCTCGAGCTTCTCCCGGTCCCCCTGGTTCCGGATCCCGAGGCGGTCGACGATCTCGACGCCGGGCAACGGTCCCCATCCCGGCGTGCGGATGATCGGAATCGGCCGAATCGCCCGGATCCGTTCTGCGTCCAAATCGTACTTCGTCAGAAGCCGATCGTCCTGCTGCAGATCCCGCAGGGCGGCGTAGTCGTCGGGTGCGTCCGAAGGCACGCTCGTCACGATCCCGGTGCCGCGGCCTTGGTCGATGAAGGAGCCGGGCAAGATCGGAATCGCCCGGTTGATCGCCGGAGCCACCACATCCTTGCCGAGCAGGTCGGCTCCATGGATCCTCGACTCGATCGCGACCGACTTCCCCTGCTCCGAGAGCTTCTTCGAGGCGAGGTCATTGAGGATCCATCGCTCGTCGCCGACCCTCGCGACCACGTATTCCGCGTCCGGATCGACCCAGAGGTTCGTCTGGCCGAACACGGTCTCGGGCCGGATCGTCGCCGCGACGAGGAACCGGCCGTCGGCGAGGGGGAACTTGAGGAGCGTGTACTCCATCGGAGTCTCGCCCTCGCCCTCGAGCCGATCGTGGTCCCCGATGGGGGCCTGGTCCTTCGGGCACCAGATGACCGGGTGCTTGTCGATCCGCACATAGCCCCCGTCCTTGAGGCGGTGGAACTGCCAGCGCACGAACGCGTCGTATGGCGGATTGAGCGGCGTCGTGATGAACGAACGCGTCCAGTCGACCGCTGCGCCGAGGGCCTTCAAGTCCTCCATCGTGGCGGCCGGAAAGACCTCGATCCAATGCATCGGATCGGCGAACTTCGGGACCTCGCGGTCGGGAATGCCCATCGCCCGGAGGATCTCCCATTGCTTCGGCTCTTTCTCCGCGATCCGTTTCGCCGCGCCCAGGATCGGGAGGCCGGTACAATGGAACGCCTGGGGATGGAGGACGTTGTACCCGAGCATCCGGCGGAACCGAGACTGGAACTCGGCCCGCAGGAACGACGTACCGAACCCCAGGTGTTGGTATCCGTTCATGTACGGATACGGCACGGTGGAATACCATTTCGGCCGGCCGGCGTCCGCGCGCGCGACGTAGACGTGGTCCCGCTCCCACGCGGATTGCCACTTGGCCTCGATCTGCCGTAGGTCGCCTGTCCTCGCTCCGGGCTTTGCCACCACGCGGCGCGGCACGTGCGCGCGCCCTTTCTTACGCCGGACATCGGCGCGACGGGGCTTGGGCCTCGCCCGTAATCGAGCGCGGTGCCGTCGGGTCTCGGCGCTGCGTGATCGCGCCTTCGCCGTGCGACCGCCCCGTCGGCCTGCCTTCTTGGGCACGCGCGCAGATAGGAGCGATTCTCGTAAAGCTTTTCGCGGGGAATCGGAGGGTTTACCGGCCCTGGTTTGTGGCTCCGCAGGGCCGTCTTCCATTTGGCATACAAAATAAAAATCCGAGGCCCATTCCAGGCACGATTCTGAGACGCGATGGAGACCCTTTGTCCTACGTCGTATGACAATTGACAAAGACTATATGTACCGTGCCCCAGGATACGGCGGACAACGCGCCGAAAATTGCGAGGAATGGTGTATGACCTCGTCATACCTGTTCCCGTGGTTCAGGCGAGGGATTCGGATGGACGAAAACGAGCGGATCACCCTGCGGCTCGAGAAAGAAAACCTCGAGCTGATCGATGAGTTCCTGAAGGGGAGCACGTCGCACGGGAACCGCTCGCAGCTGGTCCGCGACGCGGTCCAGGCGTATATCCAGACGATCCGCGAGGGCGGGGACACCGTCAAGATCCGCATCCCGCGGTACTACCTCGAACTGATCGACCGCCTCGTGGCGGACGGCTACTTCCTGAGTCGGGAGCACGCGGTCGTCCGCAGCATCGAGGAGTGGTTCACGCGGGATCGGGTGAAGGAGATCGAAGACCACCGGAAGGAAGTCGACAAAATGACCGGCAAGGTCGTCTCCGTATCGACGGGCGACAAGGACGGAGTCATCCCTCCATGAACCGCACAGGCGTGGCGGATGCCGGAAGGGAGTCACCTCGGACGACGGAAAAAGGGAACGGATGGGACCCTGTCATGAAGGGATGGGATGCACGCCTTCAGCGGAGTGAACTGCCTTCTGGCCTCCCTCGATCGGTAGCAGGATGAGTGGAGGCCGGACAAATGGTACCCAGGGATTACGTCGAAGAAGTCATCAGCAGCCTGTTTGAGGACGCCGTGGACCCGAAAATCTCCGTCGTCGGAGTCGGGGGCGCGGGCGGCAAGATGGTGAGCACGCTCTACGACCGCGACATCAAGGGCGTGGAAACGATCGCGGTGAACACGGATCCCTCCGGGCTCTCGAAGGCCGAATGCGACGTGAAGATCCTGCTCGGTCAATCGGCGGACGAGGACCGGATCGCCGGGGCCCGCGCGTCCGCGGAAGACCAGGAAGGGTCCCTGCGGGATTCGCTCTCCTCGGACATCGTCTTCGTCGTCGCGGGACTCGGCGGAGCCGCTGGGACGGGAGCCGCTCCCGTCGTCGCTCGCGCCGCACGCGCGAACGGTGCCGTCACGATCGGAGTTGCGATCCTGCCGTTCGAGATCGAAGGTCGGACGGAAGCCGCCCGGCAAGGGCTCGAGGAGTTCCGTCGCGAGGCGGACAGCGTAATCGTGGTCGAGAACGATTCGCTGAACCGGTTCGCCGACCAGATGTCCTTCAACGAAGCGATGCAAGTCATCAGCTACATGGTCGTCACGATCGTCCAAGGCGTCGTCGACCATCTGACCAAGTCGTACCTCACGACCCTCGCCGAGGAAGTCGAGAACGCGGCGAAGGAGATCGAGGAGCAGAACAACCACGCGATCCACGTCGAGGTGCAGCCGCCCGAGACGGTTCAGGCGGCCTGGGACATGGGCCCGGTCGCCTTCAACGACGACGGCTTCATCGGTCTCCGCTAGGACATGCTCAACAATCCTCCCCCCAACCAACGCCCACCCGCGAGGGCTTCGGGCGATCTCCGCCGAAAGGCGGGGAGCGGCCCTCGCGACCTCTTTCTTTCCCGGGATGGAGAGGCGGATCGAGGGAGGCTAACCTTAAACAAGGTTGACTCGTCGGGCTCCGCGAACCTTCTTGCGCGGCCGAATAAATCCCGGCTCCATGGTCACTCACCGGGAGACGATTCCACTCGAGACCCGCCGAGGTGTTCAGGCGATCGACATCACGGACCGCGTTGCGAAAGTGATTGAACGATCTGGTGTCCGCGACGGCCTCGCCTGCGTCTTCGCGCCATCGTCGACGAGTGCGATTGTCACCAACGAGTTCGAACCAGGCCTCATGGAGGAAGACATCCCGAAGGCGCTGGATCGGCTCTTCCCGTTGTCGATCGAGTACGGGCACGAGCGCCGGTGGCACGACGGAAACGGCCACAGCCACGTCCGCGCCACGTTCCTCGGACCGAGCCTCACCCTCCCGGTCGTCGACGGCCGTGCCGCTCTGGGAACGTGGCAGCAGGTCGTCTTCCTCGAGCTCGACAACAAACCGAGGCATCGCGAGGTCATCGTGCAAATCGTGGGGATGGCCCAGACAGGATACTGCAGTGAGAAAGCAACCGAAATCCTCTGGACGGTCGGTTACGGAACCAGTGCATCCTTCAGTTGGAGCGGCAAGTTTTAAGCCGACGGGATGGTAAGGCGCCGCGGGTCGATCCCATCCCGAAGGACGTGCAGGGCGAGAAGGTCACGAACTCGTTCCGGCTCAACAAGGTCGGCGTGACCGGCGTCGTGAAGCCCGTCCAGGTGCGTCGTCCCAATCGAACGCTGACGTTGACGACAACCCTCGATTTGTTCGTCGACCTGCCCCCGGACCAGAAAGGGTCGCACCTCTCGAGGAACCTGGAAGCGATTAATGAGGTCGTCGATCGCTCGGTGCGCGAACCGGTCGACAGCCTGGAAGAACTGACGGAGACCATCGCGCGCTCGCTCCTGAAGCGGCACGAATATGCGACGACCTCCGAGGTCTGGGCGCAAGCCGACTACTTCCTCGAGCGCACGTCCCCGTCGGGCCGGACCTCGTTGGAGCCGTACCGCCTGGTCGCGCGAGCGAATGCGCGGCGCGGGGCCCCGGACGTCGAGCGTTCGATCGGCGTCGAGGTCGTCGGCATGACCGCCTGCCCGTGCGCGATGGAGACGGTGCGGGACGACGTCATGAAGGAACACCCGGAACTCACTCGATGGCCCGAGGGCGTGCCGATCATCACGCACAACCAACGCAACCGGACGACCGCGATCTTACAGGAGCCGCCGGGCCATGAGATCGAGGCCGATGAACTCGTCGACATCGTCGAGGGGTCCTTATCGGCACCGACGTTCGGTCTGCTCAAGCGGCCGGACGAGGGCCGACTCGTCGAGATGGCGCATCGCAATCCGAAGTTCGTCGAGGACGTCGTGCGCGACGTTTTAGATCGTCTTCTGAAGCGGTACCCGAAGATGCCGGACACCACCTGGGTGCGGGTGAAGTCCGAGGCCGAGGAGTCCATTCACAAGCACAACGCGTTCGCGGAGCGGTCGACCACGTTCGGCGAACTGCGCGCTCTGTAAGCCGACGTCAGGGCAGGTGCGCGGCCGCCTTCCGTCAACATGTTTACGGAAGCGCGAACGCTTCCCTTCGTCCGGACGGCTTCCGCGAATACTTTCACTCATCCCTCCCCGAAATAGTTATATTATAGCTACGCATATCCGTCTTCATGAGCCCTCTCGTAGCTCCCATCGACGCCTCGGCCCCGCTGGTCCTGCTGTCGTACGACGTGTCCGCCACGAATCGTTCCGCGGCCTCTCGGGTCGCTCACCTAATCTTCGGTCGCAAGGACATGCCGGAGGCATCCCCCCGGCCGTACATCCTCCGCCCAGGGGTCGTCTGGATCGGGCAATCCGTCTTCGTCCTCCCGCAACCGCTCGCGGCGGAACTGGCCGAGAAACTCCATGGCCTCGGCGCCGCCGTGACGATGGCTCCCGTGACGATCTCTTCGACGGAAATGGAGGCCTTCCGACGCCGTCCGCGATGCCGACCCGCGGCGTAAACATGTTTACGGGCGACTCCCCGACCGGGAACCCGCCAGCGGGAAAGCCTCATGGTGTCCCGCGTCCATCGAGGGTCTATGGCCGTGGCCGTCCTCTGTCACATCTGCCAACGCCCGACCCTCCGGGCCTGCCGCAGCTGCGGCCGGCCAGCCTGCGACGACCACCTGGCGGGCAGCGTGTGCGTCGAATGTCGCGTGGGCCGTAGGGGCCGTGCTCCGGGCGTCCGAGTCGCGTGATGGTCTCAGAGGATCCGCTTCGCGTCCTCTTTCTCGATCCCCAGGGCTCGCAAGGCGTACGTCAACGCCTTTTGACGAATCATGTCCCGGGTCTTGTCGTCGAGAAACTGTTCCATCTTGAGGGGCGCCTTGCGCGCATATTGAATGGCAAACTCCGACCAGTAGAACGGAGCGTTCTCCTCGTCCAACTTGGCCGCGGCATTGTACTGTTCCTCCGCGTCGTTGAAGCGTCCGAGGTCGACGCAGAATGAGGCGAGGGCGTCCCGGAACTGCGGGTTCTCGCCATCCAAGTCGATCGCCTTCTTGTAGAGCCCCAGGATTTCGTCTGGCTCGACTTTTGCGACCCCCAGGGCCGCCTCGGCTTTCCCGAAGAACGCCACCGCGTTGGTCGGATCGGCCTTCGTCGCCTTATCGAAGTGCTTGTAGGCGGCATCGTAGTCGAGCTGTCCGAGGGCCTGTTCGCCCGCGCTGATGTCGTTCTCGGCGGAGGAAGTCATGCGAAGACCGCGCCGCAGATTCTCGGTACGCAAATAAAGATTGCCACGCGATTCTCATTCGGGATGCGGCGTGCTCAGAGGACCGCGCGGTGGTCGCGCAACCAGTCAAGGTCGCTCAGGTAGAGCTGGCGGATGTCGGAGATTCCCTCGACGGCCATGATCAGCCGCTCGAGGCCGAGGCCCCACGCGAGCACCGGCGCCTTCAGGCCCAGCGGCTCCGTCACCTCCGGCCGGAAGATGCCGCTTCCGCCGAGCTCCATCCAACGTCCATCGGGGAGCTGGACCTCCGGCTCCATGCTCGGCTCCGTGTACGGGAAGTAGCCAGGACGGAACTTGGCGCGCGTGAAGCCGAGCCGACGGTAGAACTCCTCGATCACGCCGATCAGCTGGGCGAGGTTCGCCCCTTCCTCCATCACGACGCCTTCGATCTGGTGGAATTCCGGCAGATGGGTGAAG
>VBMB01000053.1 GCA_005878525.1 Methanobacteriota archaeon | reverse complement strand
AACGAGCTCGGATTCGTGCAGAGCCCCGGATGGGTGTACATTTACACGCCCGACGGCTTCCTGGAGGATTCTTGGCAGGCCCACACCTGGTTCGTCGGGGGCCTCGCATGGTCCCCCAACGGGACGGAGATTGTCACGACCTCGAACGCGCGGTATGCGATTTGGGACGTCGCCACCCATAACCGTCTTTGGTTGGATACGAATGCGTCCACATGGGGCGATAGCGTGGACTGGTCTCCGGATGGTGCGCTGCTGGTCTTCGGTTCGAATGCGGGTCCCTCGATTTACGACGCGCGTGGCCACAACTTGCTCTACCGGCCGCCCAGCGTAGCATTCGACGAGCGCGGCGTGGTCTGGTCTCACTCCGGAAACCGAATCGCGGCTGCGAATCTGGCTGGCTGCATTACCGTTGTCTCGCGCGACGGGCGGACCTTGTGGAGCTACAATGAGACGACGGGCGGAGCGAACGGGTGCAACAGCTTCGCGGGATATCCCGCGTGGGATCCGACCGATCAGATGCTCGCCGTGCCAACTTCGACCGTCACCGGGAGTTATGGCCAGGGGAACTCGCGGGACCTAGCCGCCGCATGGTCGCCCGCGGGGCAGGCGATTGCGTCGGTCGGCACCATGTCCCACCCTTCGTTCCGGGTGTGGGGCCTTCCCCATGGAAGCGTCGCCTCTTGGATTGCGGCGTTCGAGATCGCAACGGTGGCCGGAATACCGCTCGCTTTGGGTGACGACTTCCTGACGATTCTGGTCCGACCTAGGGAGTGCCTCGCGAGTGAAACGAAACGATCGCGCCTCCTGCCCATCGGCGCCGTCCTGCTCGGTTTCGCGTTCGTTGTCGCGGTCTTTCAGCAGACGGCGCTCGAGTTTCTTGGCCGGGCCTTTGGAGGTTATGTGATTCCTCCCCCGAGCTGGTTTGCCGTGACGGCCATCCTTTCGTCCGCCCTGGCGGTCATCCCCGTTGCGGCGTCGGTCCGCGTGTTCCGCGCCGCGGCCTGGAAGACTCCCCGCGAATCGGGTGCAACGCTCAGGATTGCAGCGAGAGTCCAAGGCTTGGCGCTTCTCCCGGTCGTGTGGTGCCTCGCGCTGGGGTGCCTGGTTCTGTCAATCACCCTCGCACTCGGCGTCGAAGACAGTCCGGCATTCGGAGCGGCTGTGATCGCCCTGTTCGGCGGAGTCGGCGTCTTGCTCGCGGCGAGGGTCGTCTCAGCAACTTCCGGCGCGACCTTCCATCGAGCGGTCCTCGCGCTCCTCGCCGTTGCAGGCGTCACCATTGGGCTCTCGTTCGCAGAATTCCTCGCGGTCGTCGCTCTCTTGTCAATCGTTCATTTCGTCCCGACAGGCGACCTCGCAGCGTACGGGATCCGCATCCAATTCGGATTCGGCATCGCGCCCTGGATTGCGTCGGTGCTCGTCCTCGCAGTCATTGGAGTCGGCGCGTTCTTGACCCAATCGCTACCCGCCTTCCTGGCCCCTTTGTACAGCCGCCTCCGCGTTCGAGGAATCCTCGATCTCCAAAGTCGCCGCCAGGTGCTCGACTACCTCGGCACGCATCCCGGCGTTCACTTCCGCGAGTTGCTGCGATCGCTACCCCTCGGCAGCGGTAATCTCTACTATCATCTCCAGGTCCTCGAGCGCGAAGGTTTGATCGTTGCACGCCGCGACGGGATGTACCGCCGGTTTTTCCTGCACCCGACGTCCGAGAGTAAGATTCTTCCCGGCACGGACAGGACCTAGGCCCTACTTCGTCCCCGTCACGATCACGCCCTCGCACGGGATCAGGATTCCCTTGCGTGATTTCCATTTCCGCAAATTGGCCCGCGTCTTCGCGAGGATTTTCTTCTGCACCAGCGGGTCTTCTTCCTGGATCGCGCGACCGAGCGGCGTCCCTTCGACGAGGATCTCGATGTATTCGTCTTCGTCCTTGAAGGCCATCGTGTGGGTCCGTCGCTCCTCTTGCGTTTCGCCAAATCCGGCGTCGGCGAGCAGCTTCGCCAGCTCTCCCGGGCCTCCGAGTTCGAACGGGGTCGGCCGGTATCCCGTCTCATCCGGCTCCGCGAACTCGAGCATCGGTCCGACGACCGCTTCGATGGCGGTTGCCTTGTCGGCGGTGCTCCAGACCGCGACCCCGATCCGCCCTTTCGGTCGGAGCACGCGATGCACTTCCCTCGCAACGGTCTCCGGATTCGCGAAGACCTGAAGGTGACGCCGGGGATCCGCCTCTCCTTCGCGATTCGCGTGGCGAGCTGGACCATCCGCTCGGAGAGGTCGATGCCCACGACCCGGCCATCCGGACCGACCATGCGGGCGATGCTCATCGCCGGCTCGCCGGGACCCGTCGCCAGGTCGAGTGCCGAGTCCCGGATTTTCGGATTCAATCGGGCGAGCAGGTCGAAGCCGTACGGCTCGAAGAGCCGGAGGAGCCTGCGGTACTTCTCCGCCGTTGCGTTCCACGCGGTCCGGGTGTATTCTCTGTAGGATTCGTCGGAGGATTGTGACGGCGTCATCGGAAGCCCATCCCTCGATCGCACCGTGTGCTTGGCATCTTGATCATATCGGGAGGGATCCGGTCACAGCCACCCTTTTCGATGCATCCACCATGCGAGGATTCCGGTCGGGACTCCCATCAGCAGCAGTGCAAGATACAGCCCTTCCGACGTGTTGAATCCGAAGAACGCCACGTTCATCCCAAACGCGCTCGAGACGATGGCGATGGGCAGGGTGATCGTGAAGATGACCGTGAGGACTTTGATCACCTCGTTGGACTGGTTCGACACGAGGGTCGCTTGGACCTCCATCAGGCTCCCCACGATTTCTCGATACGCATCGAGCGTGTCCAAGACGCTGATCATGTGGTCCTGGACGTCCCGCAGGTAGTTCCGCATCTCTTTGCGGAAGAGGGGAACCTCGAGGCGGCTCAGGACCCCGAAGATGTCCCGCTGTGGCCGTAGGTCATTCCGCAGGCGGACCACGTCGGTCCGCACGTCGTGGAGGTGTGCGATCCCCGTCCCGCTCGGTCGCGCGACGATCAGCTCCTCCAGCTGGTCCAGCAGGGACTGGAACCGGTCCAGGTGAGGGAAATACGAATCCACGAGCACATCGAGGATCGTATACGCGAGGAAATCCGCCCCTGCCTTCAGGAGGCGCGGGGTCTTCTTTCGAAGACGGATGCGGATGTCCTCGAGCTGCGGAAAGACTTTGTCGTGGATCGTGACGACGAACTTCCTCCCGAGGAAGATCGATAGCTGATCCGTCTCGATCTCCTCCGTCCAGACAATCGTTCGAACGACGACGAACACGGTGTCGTCGTACACCTCCACCTTCGGGTGGAGGTCCTGATTCTGAGCGTCCTCCAAGGCGAGCGGGTGGAACCCGAAGAGCGTCTCGAGTTCGTCGAGCGTCCGCTCGTCCGGATCGACGACGTTCACCCATGTGACGGCGTATTTCTCGACGAGTTCCCGACACCGGCCGATCGTGGTGTCTGGCTCCTCGAGGAAATCGGTCGGCGTGTAGGCGATGACCTGGACCCGGACCATTGCGCCGCGAACCTCGCAGAGCCCATTAAACCCTTGTGCGCGGCCGCCGATGCGGAAACTCCAAATGGCCCACAATCCTTGCGGACGACGGTGGACGCATGAAGGTCGTGCACCGCAAAGACGCGAAGGCGTTGAAGGGCGACAGGAGCCTATCGTATCAGGTCATCAGCCCGGACAACGTCGGATCGCGGAAGTTCCTCGTCACCGTGGTCGACATCCGACCCGGAGGGAGCACGCCGGTCCACGAGCACCGCACCGTCGAGTCGATGTATTACATCCTCGAAGGTCGCGGCCAGGTGACTTCGGGGCGGGAACACAAGGTCCTGGGGCCCGACACGGCGGTCTACTTCCCGGCCGGCTCGACGCACGGAATCCGGAATGTCGGCAAGGCTCGTCTCCGGTATCTGTCCTGCCACGCGCCTCCGTACGAGATCGAAGATCTCTATCGGAGTTGGCAGGCGCACGAAACCCTCGTGACGACCGGCGGTTGACCGCTCTGGGCCAGAGCAGCAGAGGACTCGCATGCCCCTTCAATTCGAAAATCTTCATGGGCCAAGTCTTATACGCGTCCCGCGGGTGCGCTGTTCATGCGCATCATCCTTGTCGTTCTCGGAGTCCTTGTCGCTCTCGCGGGCGCGGTGTGGGCTCTCCAGGGTGCGGGGTTCATCCTAGGTTCGTTCATGTCGAACGACCCGACGTGGATATGGATCGGCGCCGTGACGGCCCTCGTGGGCCTCGGCATTCTCGCGTTCGGCATCCGGTCTCACCGCACCACAAAGCACGCTTGATTGGCTCCTACGAAACGAGAAGCGTAATCGAGTCGTACCCAGACGCTCCGTTTGCGAACGGCGGAAACGGTGTCGAGTTTTGAATCACACCCGCGGCGTCGTAGGCGCGCGCGACGATCCGGAATGATCCGCCACGCGGTGGTGTCCAGTTGAAGGTCCACAACACCCAAGTAAGAGCGCGACCCGGGCGGGGATACAGCGTCGCATCCGTCCATGTGGAACCTCCATCCGTGCTCACTTCGACCCGGGAGATTCCGCGGTCCCCCGCGAACGCGACGCCGCCGATGTCGACGATTCCGCCGACGACTGCATTGTCGGCAGGCACCGCGATAATCGCGACGGTGTTGACCTGGCCGTGCGAGTCGTCTGAGTTCGTCCAGCCTTTCTGTTGCCAATATCCGCGGAACTCTCCCCGGACGGCTTCGATTTTTGTGACCCACTTCGCGTGGAACATCCCGTACAATCCCGGGACGATGATCCGCGCCGGATATCCATGAGCGGTCGCGAGAGGACCCCCGTTCATGTAGACGGCGACGAGCGTGTTGGGGTCCATGGCTTTCTCGATTGGTATCGCCGCGGTGTACCCGTCTGCACACGTGAACACGACCCAATTTCCCGGACTCGCGTCCACGGCGGCCGATTGCAAGATCGTTGCGAGCCGTACGCCCGTCCATTCTGCCATGCTAATCAGGTTCCCGCCGACCTCGTTGCTCACGCATTCCAACGTCACGAACTCATCGACCGTCGCCAGCGCCTGAAGGTCCGGGTACGAATACGTCGTCGGGTTCGAGACCAACCCACCGATCGAGAGCTGCCAGGTGGCGGCCTCCACCGTCGGGTCGATCACGTTCTTCGTGACCACGTAGAACTCCGACGTCGGAGTCTGCTCCTTCGAGAACATCTCCGCAATCGATGCGAACACGAGCCGCCCTTTCTTCGAGATGAGGCTCCCCA